>NZ_QSDP01000028.1:0-60510 GCF_003463685.1 Parabacteroides sp. AM58-2XD | reverse complement strand
CCACGAGCAAGGAAAGGAAGGCCCAATTGTAAAAACTATACTCTAACTAATTACAAAAGAGCACTATGAACCTTAAATTGATGACATTGAGTTAAAACTGACGGCAAATGAACCTGTAATGACCAAGTGACTCTGATTTTTAAGGCTTATATCCTTAACTTAATGACATTGAGCTGAAGCAGACGGCAAATAAACCTGTAACGAACAAGTCTTTTTGAGAATGGGATAGTTCAATTTCTATATTTCAAAATATTCTCCCAACTCCCATTGTCTAATATTTAGACAATTTGACTGTATCCTTCAATTATTTTTACTTATTCTTTGTCCTTGCAAAAGAAAGAGGATAGATTTGAAATGCCATTCGAAAAAGAACGGTACGAAAAGCCTAATATCGAATTTATGAAAACTGTCGCTCTAAAACTTGTATTCCGCAGCTGGTGGAGAAACAAGACATTCTCAATAATCTCCATCGTCAGTCTGGCGATCGGCATTGCCTGCACAAACCTGCTGGCCGTATTCACTATTCATGAATATGGAATAGAGAAAGGAAATCCGAACAAAGAACGTATCTGGATACTCAGCCAGGACTGGCCGATGAAAACCGGACAAAAGACTATCTATGCAGGAGGCGATATCCCGGCAATGCTGAAAGAGAAATACAGCGAAGTTGAGAATTATCTCCGGATAAGCGGAAAAACCGTCAAATACATTTCTATTGATAATGTGAAACACGCACCGATTCGTCTCGTCTCCGCCGATCCGTCTTTATCAGAGTTTTTCCCCTATAAAGTACTCTCCGGAAACCTGAAAGAGGCCCTGACCCAACCCGACAAACTGGCCCTTACCGAACAAACTGCCCGAAAACTTTTCGGAAAAACCAATCCGATCGGCAAAATAATACATTTCAGTCTTCCCGATGAAGAGATGAGCACCAAAGGCAGTACTAACAACGAACACGCTTACCAGGTTGCCGCCATCATAGCCGACCGGGAACAATCCTTTTTAAACCTGGAGGCAGTAACAGCTATCTCAGATCCCTTCTATGGCGGTACCAGCCTGTTACTGATGAACAAGCCAATCGACCGGAAAGCATTTGAAGCACAATTGAAAAAAGACAAAATCCCTACTTTACAAGGTGACCTGGGGAATTATTATCTGGATACTTTACAGGAAAGCTACTTCTACACGACCGAAGGACAGAAATCAAACTATCTGAATTTCCGTCAGCCGACATTGCTTTATGTAGGATTAATCTCCGCCATCCTGATTCTGCTAATAGCCTGTTTCAATTATATCAACCTCAACTTCTCACGTCTCCTTCAACAGGTACGGATGATTCATACACAGAAACTGATGGGAGCCAGCCGGAAAGAAATCAACCTGCAACTTTTTCTGGATACCTTCCTGACGGTAATCATTGCCTTCCTCTGCTCGTTGCTGATTACTCATGACCTGCTTCCCCTGTTCAACTCAATCGTAAACGGGCAATTACATTCCTCTTTCTTTTTCAACGGCCAATCATTGCCAGTCATCTGTTGCTTTATCCTGCTGTTATCCATAATTCCGGCAGCCTATATGGGACAAAAGATATCCAGGCTTTCCAACTCCGGCTACCGGGAGTTTTTCACCGGAAATAAAAAGAGGAAGATAGTCACCTCATTATCCATCGCCCAATATGTTATTTCTATCGGCCTGGTCATTGCCACACTGACGGTTAACGACCAACTTCATTTCATCCGCCAAGGAGGAGATAATTATAAAAACCTGATTGAAATAGGAGATTGGCAAGAAGACGGTTCTTATGTCCGTCCCTTTGCCCGGGAACTAAAAAAACACCCGGAGATAAAACACGTATCCCTTGCCGGAAGCTCTATCCTGGACAGTTGGATAACGCAAATCGTCCTGAAAAATGAAGACGGCAGTGAAAACTATACGGCACAAATCGACTATTTCGGCGAACCAGACTTCCTGGACGCCTTACAACTGAAGCTATTAAAAGGCCTTCCTCCCGAACAGGCCGTCGAAAAATATGCCCGTCCGGTATATATCAATGAGAAATATGCAGAGATACTGGTCGGAAAAGGAGAAAACCCGATCGGTAAACCGATTAATGCGATCGATAAAGAGTTCGATGAAGGGAATACAGGTAATGATCCGTCAAATGCACCGGTCACGACAATTGCCGGTATCGTCGAGAACTTATACACACATACACTGGAAAACGAAGTTTATCCTTTTACCATCCAGATCAACAACAGTCCTCAAAATTCGTTCAATTACATTTATATACGCCTCGGCGATGACAGGGAGAAGAGTATCGCCGCCGTACGGGAAGCATGGAATAAGGTAAACCCGGGTAAATATTTCACGTATCAGGATGTTTACCAAAAGTTCCTGCAACGGAACGAGAAAACAACCGAACTCTCCCGGCTGTTGTTTATGTATTCATTGATCAGCCTCTTCCTGACTTGCTGCGGCCTGTTCGGAATGGCACTCTATGCAACCGAACAACGCACCAAGGAAATAGGTATCCGGAAAGTGAACGGAGCGACCAGTCCCCAAATCATGTTACTGCTCAACAGCCAGTTCATATCCTGGATAGGCATTTCCTTTATCATTGCCATTCCCATCACCTGGCTACTACTCAACCGTTGGCTGGAAAACTTTGTCTACCACACGGATATGAGTATCGGCATCTATCTGGCAAGCGGACTGTTTGTCCTGCTTATCACCCTGCTCACAGTCTGCTGGCACAGCTACAAAGCGGCTTCCGGCAATCCGGTCAACGTATTAAGAAGTGAATAAACCGATTACAATATGAAAGCAATCGCATTTAAACTCGTCCTGCGAAGTTGGTGGCGGAACAAGACGTTCTCCATCATATCAATCGTCAGCCTGGCAATCGGCATTGCCTGCACAAACCTGTTGGCTGTTTTCGTCATCCATGAATATAACCTGGAAGCGGATAATCCGAACCGGGATAATATCTACCTGATGGACCAGGATTCACCACTCCAACCCGGCGAACGGGTTTGTTTCATTGTCGGCGGCATTCCGGGCGAAATAAAAGAAAAATATCCGGAAGTAACCGATTATGTACGCATGAATAATACCGGAATGGATTATATAATGGTAAACAATACCCGTTTCGATCCGATCACGATAGTGGTAGCCGATGCCTCCTTCCCCCGTTTCTTTCCCTACAAAGTAGTGAACGGAGACCTGAACGAGGTGCTGACTCAACCGAATAAAATCGCTTTGACGGAAGAATGTGCCCGGAAATACTTCGGCAAAGAAAACCCGATCGGCCAAACGATCACCACCGGCACGAACAATACGATTACTCGTGTCCGGAAAGATGGTACGATAGAAAAGGAAGAAAACGAAACGACCTATCAAGTTGCCGCTATCGTCGAATCGCGCGACCAATCCTATATCTCATTCGATGCATTAACCGGAACCGGAGGAACGCTCAACGGAGGATTGTGCCTCTTAATGACCAATCGCCCTATCGACGCGGATAAATTCGCCGAACAGATCAATAAAGACGGCATGCAGACATTTCTCCCAGGAGGGAAATACCATTTATACACTTTACAGGAAAGCTATTTCCGGAAATATACACAGGAAGGTTTCCTGTTCCTCAACAGCCGCCAGAAGACCTTGCTCTATGTCGGACTGATCTCCGCCATCCTGATCCTGCTGATCGCCTGTTTCAACTATATCAACCTCAACTTCTCACGTCTGCTGCAACAGGTACGGATGATTCATACACAGAAACTTATGGGTGCGACAAAAGCTGATATCAACCGCCAGCTTTTCCTCGATACATTCCTGACCGTTATCGCAGCATTCCTCATCTCCCTGCTGATCACAAACGACCTGATCCCGCTATTCAACTCGATTGTCTCAGGGAACATACAAACATCTTTCTTCTTCAATAAACAGGTATTGCCGATGATCGCCCTGTTTATATTCCTGTTATCCATCATCCCTTCCGTCTATATAAGCCGGAAAATAGGTAAGCTGTCGGCCTCCGGTTACCGCGAGTTTTTCACCGGGAATAAGAAAAGAAGGATCGTAACCGCCCTCTCCATCGCCCAATATACCGTTTCCATCGGCCTGATCATCGCGACACTTACGGTAAACAGCCAACTTCGTTTTATACAAAAAGGAGGAGAAGGTTACCGCGACTTAATTGAGGTAGGTTCCTGGGGAGGAGATAATTCCTACATGCCGGCTTTTGTACGCGAAATAAAAAAAATACCCGGTGTGGAAAATGTGACACTCACGGGAAGCTGTTTATTAAATATGGGGTTATCTACTGCGGACATCAAGAATCCGGACGGAAGCGAAACCCATTATATGAGTGCACAATATATGGGTGGACGTGATTTTCTGAAAACATTAAAGATAAAGATTATGCAGGGAATCGAACCGGACCGTGCACTTGAACAGTTCAAGAATCCGACTTATATCACTCAAAAATATGCAGATCTCCTGGTTCCTCCGGGAGAAAACCCGGTTGGCCAACCGCTGAGTAAATACGATAAAAAGAATGCAGAATATGAGGCAGACGGCAACAAGCCTAAAATGATCGTTGCAGGTATTGTCGAAGACATTTTTGCGAATTCACTCGAAGAAGATGTTTTCCCCAGTATCATCTATATAGTTCAGGATGACGACAAAAGATATGCCTTTGCAGAGATCAAACTCGGCAAAGGCCGCCTGCAAACCATTGCCTCCATCAAGAAAGTATGGGAAAAGATGAATCCCGGTAAATATTTCACTTTTCAGGATGTTTATAAGGAGTTCATGCAACGCAACAGCAGGACAACCGAACTGGCGGAATTAATGATCATGTACTCGCTGATCAGTATTTTCCTGACTTGTTTCGGGCTGTTCGGAATGGCTTTGTATGCTACGGAACAACGCACCAAAGAAATAGGCATCCGGAAAGTAAACGGTTCCAGCACTTTAGGGATTATGTTTCTACTGAATAAACAGTTTGTCGGCTGGATCGGAATAGCCTTCGTTATTGCCGTTCCTGTCTCATGGCTTTTCCTCAACCAATGGCTGGAACACTTTGCCTATCATACGGAAATATCCGTTTTCCACTTTCTGCTCGGTGGATTCAGTGTACTTTTTATAACGCTGCTCACCGTCAGCTGGCATACTTACAAAGCAGCTTCGGGCAATCCTGTCAAAGTTTTAAGAAGTGAATAACAACTAAGCTCAAAGGCTACTTACTTTAAGGACAAAAGCTATAGCTTCTAATCTCGAAAGCTATAGCTTTTGCATCATACCACCCCGGTGACGTTTCATCATCACCTAGGTGGCATTCCGGTATCATCCCGGTGATATATCGGACAGAAATTATATGTTTTCAAATGTTAATAGTGACAAACTCGAGGTCAAAAGTAGGGACCTTTTTACCCCGGTTGTAAGCCGTTTTCACCGTAACACACTGATAATAAGCCGTGACAAACTTTTTGCTGCCCCCTATAAAACAAAGAAAATATTATTTGTCACCGACGGCCTATCCGTTCACCTTTTTATAGTCGGCCAGGAAGGTTGCCAGTCCGCTATCGGTAAGCGGGTGTTTCAACAAACCTTTGATAGCAGCCAACGGGCAGGTTGCCACATCGGCTCCCGCCTCGATACATTGGATAATATGTTGTGTGCTACGGATAGAAGCAGCAAGCACCTCCGTCTCATAACCATAATAAGTATACATTTCCACTATTTTGGCAACCAGTTCAATTCCGTCACTGGATATATCGTCGAGACGTCCGACAAACGGAGAGACATAAGTAGCCCCGGCCTTTGCCGCCAAAAGAGCCTGACCACGGGAAAAGACCAGCGTACAGTTCGTACGGATACCTTTGTCCGTAAAATATTTAATTGCCTTAATCCCTGCTTCAATGCAAGGAACTTTTACTACGATATGCGGATTCAGGGCAGCCAGTTCCTCCCCTTCTTTGATCATTCCTTCATAATCGGTAGAGATCACCTCGGCACTCACATCGCCATCCACGATCTCGCAAATCTTTAAATAATGTGCCCGTTGGTTTTCCACTCCTTTAATTCCTTCTTTGGCCATCAATGACGGATTGGTCGTCACACCATCCAACACGCCCAAATCATTCGCTTCCCGGATCTGATCCAGGTTCGCTGTGTCTATAAAAAATTTCATCGCCTTATTTGTTTATGATTCTATTTAAATAACAAATTCATTCACTGATAGTTCTAATGTATTCAAAAGAAGATCAAAAAATGATTACTTCTTCACCGCAATCTTACTCAACAACCGAATCTCCTTCAAATCCGAATAATCATACTGGTAAATACCGTCTTCGGCAATCATCATCAATACATTATTATAAGGGATCACATCATAGCCCTCCATACCGGAATAATGGGCCAGGCGGTTTGCCATCAGAGTCTGCGGGTCATTGGCATTATAGATCTTCAAACCATCGTCACAAAGGAAAAGCGTACCGTTATCGATACCCAATCCTTTCGGTTTAGTCATCGTATAAGCAACGATCGGCTGGGGACGTTTCACGTCACTGACATCCAATATGATCAGTTCATTAAAATTCTGTCCGCAGTTATTACCTGCATGGACTGTCACATAAGCAATATCATCTTCCACAACGACCGGATCACAACCATACACATGCGACATAAACGACTGATATTCCGGATTTACAGGATCGGCCACCGAATAAATCAACATACCGGTCGGAGTTCCCATAAACATACAATCCTTATAGCTGAAAATGGTTTCCACATTTCCTCCGATATACATATTATCTGCCGCTTTCTCCGGCTTGGCTCCCCCCAGATTAAAAATACTCATCTGATTATTCAAGACAACATATAGATAATCCTGATAAAGACCAAAGCGGGACATGGAGCCATTCACACCTGTAGAACCACCACTGCTATTGCTTAAAGCCATATCATAATAGATTTCTTCATTCTTGTAATATTCATACGTTATTGTCTTTTCCTTTTTAGTCCAGCCGACAACAACGCCTTTCGTTTTTGCCTCTTCCGAAAAACACATCTGATAATCGATCTCACCTTCTTCCACCGGCGGTAAAGTTTCAAACACATTTTCCAAACGGTCTTTCAAAACGGGAAGAGCCGGATTGGCAATATCGAACCAAATCAGGTCCACATAGGAATCGGCATACAACATATTATTACGAATGGCTATATCCGCATTCCCGATCAACTCAATAAAACCTGTGGCACGGGGAGAAGAAGGATTCCGGTTGTCAATGATATGAATACCTCTTCCCGGTTCCGATACATACAGATACCCCTCATAAAAACAAATCTTACCTTGCTGAGTAATTTCTTCGGGTTGTGTTTTTACTTTCACTGACGAACGGAAAACATCGGCAGGCATAAATACAGGTTCATTCATGGTCAACGTAATCGTCTCCCTCACTTTCATATCATCGTTGCATCCGCAAAGCAAACAGATCAACGACACACAAAACAGACTCATTAGTTTTTTCATCTTCAATACATTTAGTGGATAAATACTTATAGTTCTTTCAATTAAAAATCAAAACGAATACCTGCACCAAGTCCGATAATCACAGAATTCTCTGTCCGGATGCTCGGCGGCTGGTCATTATCAAAATAATGCGAAATACGTGGTTCGAAATAAAAACTCCAATCCCTGTAAAAACGATAGGACACACCGGCAGAGGCATTCAAGGACCATTGAAGGCCGTTTATGCCTTTCTTCTCAACATTATTTACCTGTTCAAACTGCCAGAACCTGTTCTCCGTCTGTTTGGACCGTAACCCTTTTTCCATCATAAAGCCGCCCGACAGGTATATTTTCCATCGTGGATTTTGCCAAAGAGAGACAACCAGATTGACAGGTATACCCAGATAATGAAGTTCCAGACGGGACTTATACTGAACTTTATCCCATGCTGACAGATTGGAAGATAAATAAGTATATACCAACCCTGTCTCCACCCCGATATAACGATTGAAATCTTTCCGGACTGTCACACCGAAAGAGAGAGGCAATGCTGCATCCACATCTGTATATTGTTCAGGAGGCAATACATTCGAATTCTCAAACAAAGGCGGCTTGACCGGAGGAGGAGATACCTCTCCCGGATTACCCGGAGTTATACTACTCGAAGGATCATCCATATCCGCTACAAGATCCCCATTTCCGAGTCCTAGCGAGACATGACCACCAGTACCGAAACCTGCATTGACAGACCATCCGCCTTCCGCTGTCTTTTTCTTACCGGCAGAAGAGAAATTATATTTTTTCGATTCATAGCTATACAAATCCTGTTGCTTCTGTTTCTTTTCCGGCTGCTGCACCGTTTTTTCTTGTTCCTGTATTTCTTCTGCGACTTCCGCTTCCGATACTTCATTTTCAGTTATTTGCAATGGCTTGTCAGGTCTCGCGGCAGCAATCAGTTTCTTCGCTGGTACAGACTCAGTAACAGATGGTTTCGTTTTTTCCGGAATGTTCTCCTGAATCTCCTGATATATTTTCTCTTCATCCTGAACGGAAGCCACTGGCGGTACCACGCCGTCATAGGATCCGTCCCCTGCCCGAAAGGGTAAAAACAAAAACAGTAATGCAATGACGGCAGCAGCCACAGAACTTCCGGCCCACCACAACCATTTCTGTCCGCGGGGCTTCATATGAGGCTCGATATCCTCCCAGCAAAGATCATCGACAGGTAACCGGTGATCTTCCAGTTTCTGCTTCATGAATTCGCTGAAATCATCCAACTGTTCTCTATGATCCGTATCACTGCGCATCTTCATGCATAATTAATGATTGAACACTTTTCTGTAACACTTTCCGCGCCCTGATAAACTGTGTCCGCGAGGTTACTTCGCTTATATGTAGCATTTCTGCTATTTCACTGTGAGAATATCCCTCTATCGCATAGAGGTTGAACACCGTCCGGTAGCCATTCGGCAAACGGGCAATACAAGCATGCAGGTCATCTGCCGACAAACGGTCTAAAGCCGACACATCGACCTCATCAGCCAAATCCCCGCAGTCATCAAAGTTTACGCTTAACCGGATTGCATCATTTTTTCGGAGATATTCAAGAGCTGTAGTAACGAATACCCTGCGTACCCAACCGGGAAACGCACCGGATCCCGTATAACTTCCGATCTTTGTGAATATCTTGATAAATCCGTCCTGCAACAAGTCGCGAGCTGTTTCCCTGTTATTGACATACCGCATACATACACTCATCATGGCAGGAGCATACAGCTCGTAGACTTCTTTACGAGCCCATGACTCCCCACGTTTGCATCCGGCAATTAACAGCTGTTCGTCCATAGGTAATATTACTCTCTATCTGTATGATGAAAAAGCCTCTCCTAATGTTGCAGCTATAGTGGAGAAAAATAAAAATAAATAATTATCACTCGATATATAATACCATATTATTTCTAATACTCTGTTGGGGAGAATAAGAAATATCCAAAGGAACAGGCTTTGAAGCAGAACGCACCGATTTCAATGAAGACCGACCTGTTATTTCGTAAATAGCCTCTGCCAACAAAGGTTCATTCGTTTCTCCAAAACTTACCAAGTTCCAATTAAACTCATTGATCCTTATATCAGGAGAAAAACCATCTGCATAATCAGCCTTACCTTCCTTATTATAACTACGGAATGTAACAGGTGAAAAAATCCACCCATATTTCTCCGATTCGTCATAAACACTCATCCCTACCGTTTTACCGAAAGTTTGTACACCGATCAAACGAACATTATTACCCAGATAAGGCTTCAAAGAATTGATAACAAGTTCAGAAGATGAAGCAGTATTGCTTCCTGTCAAAACGAACAACCGTTTCAAGTTGAGATTTCCAGATCGGACCTCTGATGTTTTCAGGAGAGGTATCACATTATTCTTACTTTCGTTTTTGTCATTATATTCCAGTTTACAAAATGTATCTCCCAACACACTTTCAGGAGCAAGTAAAGAGGCCAGTAACTGGGCACATCTCACATCACCACCGCCATTATACCGTAAATCGAGCACAAACTCATTTACATTCCGGCTTTTGAACTTTTCAAATAATTGTTGCAGGTAAAGATTATAACTCATATCGTCACGCCCATCCGGACCGATAGTAAAATGATTATACATCAAATAACCGATACAACTATTACCGATAGTATAAACCGAATCTTTCAGAAAAGGGGTATCTTCCACAACACGGGATGCTCCCAAAGCTATTTCTTTGGTCGGAATAATAACCTCCCTATCCTCATCATATCGTGCCAGTTGAAGAGACACACTGCCTCCGCTTCTCAATATATCATAATTTTGAATCGTGCCTTCTGCCCCATTTACACCCAGAATCCAGTCACCACGTTTCAACCCGGCTTCCTCGGCCGGTGAGTCCTTTAATACATAAAGGACAACAGCTATTTTATAAATGTTATTCCCACTTTTTAAATTGGAAGTAGCGAAATCGAATCCATACGAATCTCTATCATTAAAAATACTTTTCGTCGCTACCGCCTTTTCCAGAGTTGAATAATAATGATGGCCTTCGGGCAGGTCTTTCCCGTCTTTATCTGATAATAAAGAAAGCAAAAAATCCTTCGGTTCCGCATCAAAGTTCAACGTGTTTTTTTCAGGAAGTTCAGAATACCAAAGATAGTTTTCTCTCATAATCCTTTCTATCCACAGATTCACATCATTATCTGTTTTTGGTCCATTGTTATCCTCCTTCTCGCAAGCTGCAAATGACAGCGAAAATAAAATAACCAGTATATAACTTTTAATTTTCATACGTAACATTCCTTTCTTTTTCTTATTAAAGGCAAAGATATGCTATATTTTCTCCTGCTAGCAGCCTCTACAAGAATTAATATGTAGTTTTTCTACTATTTTAAGTAAAAACAAGATCAATAAATATCTTATTTTAAGTAAATAATCTATCTTAGCGTCAATAAAATGATGTTGTGTATGAAGCGGGGATATTTTATAATTATAGCACTAGTGACATGTGTATGCTGTGGGCACGCACAGTCTGTTTTTGACTATGTTCTGAATGGTGATGGGAAAATGACTGCCATTCCCAAGTTTCAAAAATTCAATTTCAATATTCCTGAATTTTCATATAAAACATATACTCCTTCTCTAAGGACGGAGTTGGAGAAAAAACTCAGGGAATTCACTCCGGACTTTCCTGAAATTCAAGATCAACGTCCGATGGATATGCAGGTTCTGTCAGCCGCTTACCGTCCGTTCTTTAATCCGTTTACTCCAATGCTACGCCGCGTATCTCCAATGGCACTCGATTTTCAAGAGTCTAGTTTTACCCCGATCAGCGAAACAACCGGTCTGCTGACAGTCGGAGAACAATTTACCTGGCCAGGAGTAGGAGGACTTACAAGGGTTAGTTCATCATTAGTATGGCACCAGGACCGATGGACACTTACAGGAGGTACATTTGCCGGACGTTACTTCACGCCGTTCAACTACAGTCCTGACTTTATGGGAGGTGTTAATGCCACTGTCAGCATTGAGGTGGTCGACTGGATGACTGTCAAAGGTTGGGGGCAATATGCATTCTATCAGAAAGGAGAACGAATGAATCCTCACATGTTGCTGAATCCCTATTATAATCATACAAGCGTAGGAGGTGCTTTTGAATTTAAAGTAAAAGATAATTTCAGCTTCGGTGTCGGAGTAAATTATGAATATAATCCCTGGAACAAACGTATGGATCCGCAGTTCCTGTTCTATCCGGCGTTCAAAGGCAAAAATATCAGGATAGGCATTAATTAACGTACCGATTATTCATAAATCATCTTCTTAGTCATCCCGCCGTCTATTACAATATTCTGGCCGTTGATGAAATCATTTTCCGGGGCAGCCAGGAAAAGGCAGGCGCTTGCTATATCTGAGGACGCCCCACACGTCCTGACGGATGCTGGCTATGGTCCGACCGTTTCAGCAAACGGTAATCTTCATTCTGTATCCATCCCGGACTGATACTGTTTACAGTAATATTATAATCACTGAAAGACAATGCTAGCGCATGTGTCAACGAAACAATCCCCCCTTTGGAAGCAGCATAGCATTCCGAACCGGGTTCGCTTTGGAGATAACGGGTAGAAGCGATATTGATGATCCGGCCGTAACGCTGTTTCCCTTCCTCATTATTCCGATGGATAGCCAATGCCCGCGAAGTTATAAACACCGGCCGCAGGTTTGTTGACAACACTTTATCGAACTGTTCAATGCTCGTTTCGGCCAATGGAGAAAACTCACTGATTCCCACATTATTAACAATCACATCTATATCTCCCCACATGTTGAAAAGCCTGTTGATAACTTTTTGAAGAGCTTCCGGATCACTTGCATCAGCCTGGAAGAACTGGACGAAAGTAGGTAATAGATCGCAAAGACGCGAAGCCGCTTTTTCATCTGTATCACAAAAAGCGACCCTTGCTCCCACATTACAAAATGCAGTCACAATAGCTGCACCGATACCTTTAGCACCACCGGTGACAAAAACTCTCTTACCGTCCATACCCTGTTCTGTGTTTGATTGTCTGCTGCAAAGATAACAAAAGAGTCTTGTAAAACTGTTGTAACACTAATAAATAAAAAATTCACCCCTATTTATCCGAAATTTAATTAATTTCGCGGAGCTAAACAAAATTACATAAACACCATGAAAAAAGGTCTATTCGCAACAGTTCTACTGTTTATGATCACTTTCTGTTTCTCTTCTTGTCAGAAAACAGAAACATTTAAAGTTCTCCAGTTTAATATCTGGCAAGAAGGAACCGTAGTAGAAAACGGATTTGATGCCGTTGCAGATGAAATTGTTCGTAGCGATGCCGATTTCGTTACATTGAGCGAGGTACGAAATTACCACAACACACGTTTCTGCGACCGTATCGTTGAAGCTCTCAAAAAACGCGGACAAACATATTACTCATTCTACACGGAAGATTCAGGATTATTAAGCCGCTATCCCATCAACGACAGCAGTACTGTTTATCCTTTGAACGACGACCGGGGAAGCATTTATCGCCTGGTAACGAAAAAAGGGAACCAGGAATTTGCCGTATACACTGCCCATCTGGATTACCGCAATTGTGCTTACTACGATGCCCGTGGATATGACGGTAACAATTGGGAAAAAATAGAACCTGTTACGAATCTGGACTCGATCCTGGTATTGAACCGTGCATCCGTGCGTGACGATGCTATCGCCCGTTTCATCAAAGAAGCGGAAAAAGACAAGGCGGCAAGCCGTATCGTTATTCTGGGAGGTGACTTCAACGAGCCTTCTCATCTGGACTGGACGGAAGCAACTAAAGATATGCGCGACCATTATGGCCAGGTTGTTCCCTGGGACGTATCCGTTATGCTTGAAAAAGCCGGATATAAAGACTCCTATCGCGAAAAATATCCGGATCCTGTCACTCATCCCGGATTTACCTGCCCGGCAGATTGCCCGGACATTGCCTTAAAAAAACTGGTCTGGTCACCGGAAGCCGATGATCGCGACCGTATAGACTTTATCATGTACGCACCTTTCAATGGACTGAGCCTGACTGATGTAACAATTATCGGTCCTAAAGGAGATATACTTCGTGGTGAACGTATTATAGAAGAAACAGTCGATCCGATCATCGAACCACTTGGAGTATGGCCTACCGACCATAAAGCAGTTTTGGCAACCTTCCAGTTCATTAGACATCTATAGAAATGAATAAAACACATAAATACAGTTGGTTAACCTTTATACCGGCAGGTATTGCCTGTTTTTATTTTTACTTGCACACCTGCCCCTATCATTTGCTTCACAAAGAACAGACGACACTTTTTGTCTATGCCTCAGAAGTTTTATATTCTTATTTGAATAAACCCGCCGTATTATCTTGTTTGACCGGCGATTACCTGACTCAATTCTTTCGTACCCCGGTAACGGCTTCCATTTTGATGGGGGGTATTATGCTAGTATTGGGATTGATCTGTTATGCCGCATTTCGGAAATGGACAAACGGCTGGCTAGCCATCATTCCAGCTATCACTATCATGAGTTGGGAGATGATGCGTTCTTGCGGATTGCTTTACCCTTTATCTTCCACAATATCTTTAATTGGTGGTGGATGTTTATTTCTTCTCTATGATCCTATAAAGAACAGATATTTACGCATCGGAGCCGTTTTTTTCGGAATCGTTTTAGGATATTGGTTGTTCGGGTATGGAGTTTTTATCTTTCTGATTTTCGTGTTGATTTCTTCCCTAATACACAAAAGGAATAGATTATGGAACTGCCTGGCAGCCATCATGACGATTGTTTTACCGGGAATATGCAGTAAAAGTTATTTACTTACCTACAGCCAGGCCAGCCAATATCCTGCTACCTCCTGGTGGGATACCCCTAATTCTTTATACGAACGATTGATAGGACTCGATATTGAAGCTGAGGCAGGACATTGGGACAAAGTCCGTGAATTATCTTTCCCCGAAGAACACATAAGTGCTTGCAGTTATTATTATAATTTAGCAAATGCTGTTGAAAATAAACTGCCTGACAGACTGATGTATTATTACCAACCGGGAACCGAAGGTCTATTCATACCTATCAGTTCCTCCTCTTCTTATCTTTCTTCATTGTATGCCAATGAGGTCTGGTTCCATTTAGGTGACATGACGATGGCCGAACATGCAACTATACTGGGTATGATCTTTTCTCCCAATCACACAGGTAGCCGTATGGTAAAGCGATTGGCAGAAATCAACCTGATCAACCGAGATGAAGAAGCTGCCATGAAATACTTGCGCATTCTGTCAAAAACAAAATTTTACAGTCAATGGGCTAAAGACAGAATCCCCGGAAAAGAAAGCGACTCCGTCAAACGATGGTTAAAAGAAAAAAGGGCATTTATTCCTAAAACAGATACGATACGTATCTCCACAACCGATGTCGTCAAATCACTCCGGCTTCTACTTGCGAGTAACCCTAAAAACGAAATGGCACGCGACTATTTGCTTTGCCTACATCTGTTGGCAAAAAACTTGCCTGCTTTTATTGAAGACTATCCGAAACAACCGGGGAAAGCCCCCAAACGGTTATATGCCGAAGCATTGATGATTGATCTTGTTCGTCACCACGCCTCTGGTAAAGAAATACAGGAGACCATTATAGATCCTACTGTCGTACAAGATTTTAAAGAATATACTCGTTTACACCGACAATCAAAAGGAGACCCACAAGCATTGACCGGCAAATTCGGGAAAACCTACTGGTACTATTATCATTTTGCACAAAACCAATAAAAAGAAATAAAGATGATCTATAATATAAAAAGACTTATTCGATTGACAATGCTACTGGTATGTACAGCATGTACCTCCCAACCCAAACAGGTGACAGAAGTGAGCGAACCCGCTCCCATTTATCCTGATTACACAAATGTGACCATTCCATACAACATTGCCCCTTTAAACTTCCTGCTTCGCAACGAGGCATCCGCTTTACAGGTAACCGTTAGCGGACAACAGGAAAGTTTGACCGTCCACGGAAACCGAAAAGTTTGTTTTCCGCTCCGCAAATGGAAAAACTTGCTGGATGCTGAAAAAGGACAGACACTAACCGTCACTATCACAGCCAAGGTCGAAGGTAAATGGCTGCAATACCCAACATTCACTTGGAAGGTCGTTTCCGAAAAACTAGACAGTTTCTTAAGTTACCGCTTAATAGAACCGGGGTATGAGGTATGGAATACCATCCAATTATGCGAACGCAACATCGAAACCTTTGAAGAAAAAGTAATTGCCGACAACAACCTGGTAGATGGCAACTGTATGAACTGTCACATTTACGGAAAACAAAACGGCAATCTATCTCTGTTTCATCTGCGTGGAAAGAATGGCGGCACAATCCTCAACCGCAACGGCGTATTACGCAAACTGTCACTTAAAAATGACCAAATGGTTTCCGGTGCCGTATACGGAGATTTCCATCCATCGGGACGCTATGGAGTCTTCTCTTCCAATATCATCATTCCGGCTTATCATGCCAGAACAACAAACGCTTGGAAGTATATGACACAGTTTCCGACCTAGTTATTGCCGATTTCGACAACAACAAAATGCTTACCTCTCCTCAAACAGCCCGAAAAGAGGTATTCGAAACTTTCCCCACCTTCTCTGCCGACGGTAATTGGATATATTATTGCGCCTCTCCAGCTGTGGAACTACCGGACAGCCTTCATCAACTCCAATATTCCCTTTGCCGCATCGCTTTCGATGCAGAAAAAGGAGAATGGGGCAACCATATCGACACACTTTGGAATGCAGCAGAACATCATGCCTCCGTTTGCTTCCCGAAAGCCTCTCCCGATGGTCGCTATCTGCTCTATTCGGTTGCCGATTACGGCACTTTTCCCATTTGGCACAGGGAAACAGACTTAAAACTAATGGATTTACAAACCGGCCAAATCAATTCATTGCCTACTGTAAATTCCGACCGATCAGATACGTATCATAGCTGGTCGTCGAACAGCCGTTGGTTCGTCTTTGCCAGTAAACGGGGTGACGGGCAATATGGCAAACCCTACTTTGCTTATATCTCTCCCGACGGAACAGCAGGAAAACCTTTCGTCTTACCCCAAAAAGATCCGGAACATTACGATTATACATTCAAATCATACAATATTCCGGAGCTATCCTCCACACCTGTACCCTTCGACGCCTTCGACATATATCGGATATATCAGGGACATGAGTAATAAAACAGATTCCATCTGTTCATATTTTCATTTTTATCACTATCTTCGCTTTTGTTCACACTGTTTTAATATTACATACCATGATAACAGAAGTTTTCAGAGAAAAGTCACCTCTATCCATTAAGGACAGTTTCATACTATTCGAACGTACAAAATCCTCTTTCACTTTCCCTATACATGTCCACAATGTTTGGGAACTCAACTTTGTAGAAAATGCAAGCGGTGCCCAGCGTATTGTCGGCGACTCGGAAGAAACTATCGGCGAAAAAGACCTTGTACTGATCACCAATACAGAACTAAAACATGCCTGGATGAACGGAAACTGCCGTTCGAACGACATCCATGAGATCACTCTCCAGTTTCATCCCTCCCTGTTTTCTAACCCTGCATTCCAGAAAAACCAGTTCGATTCAATCATGAAAATGATGGCAAAAGCAGAACATGGATTGGCATTCGGACAAGCCGAGATCAACCGCATACAACCTATTATGCGAATGATATCTACGGAAAAAGGATTCTATTCGGTCATAAAATTCTTTATTCTCCTACATGAGCTCTCCTTGTCGGAAGATGTACGCGTTTTATCTAAAAACATATCTCCGCAATATACGGAGGCAGACTACCAAATGAAAAAAATACTCGACTATATCAGTAAGAATTTAGCCGAGCCTATAACGATAGACGAACTGGCTCAATATATGGGTATGAGTCTTTCCACACTTTCCCGGTTCCTCAAAAAGAACACAAATCGTAATTTCACAGACTTCCTGCAGGAATACCGCATCAACTCTGTTGTGCGCGAACTAAATAATAATGAAAAGGAATGCATCATGGACATCGCTTCCCGGTGTGGTTTTGTCAGCCAGTCCTATTTTTACAAAGTATTTAAGAAATTCAAAGGTGTTACCCCACAGGAGTATCGCGAGAATTACCAGCGTATGCGAGTTATTATATAACTCGCTGCTTGCTTCCGGTCAGTCAAAATAAAACCTGCACTTATTCATGTGACCGAATAGAGCAATCCGGTTTGACTTTACAGCGCACTCAAGATTCAGATAACATGCTAAATATAAACAACTTAAACAAATATAGCAAAACGAAATAACAAAAACATTTATTCACAATTAATATGTTTTCATTTCTTAATTTAATCTCTAAAAACACGTCTAGAAATTAATTTATGTTTAAAACAATATCCTAAAATAGTTTCACTTTAATAAAATTGACAGAAACACGCAATAAATTTGACTGAATAAGACACTTCTCGGTATTCTCCATTTCCTACATTTGCAATCAAAGATTAACATTAATATCATTTAATTATGAAAACACATCGAAATCTAACCTTAGGATTGTTCGCCTGTCTTTTCCTGCTAGGATCTTGTACTGACAGCGAAATTGTAGACCAGAAAGCTGGTGGTTCCATTGCGACAAAAGCCGTTGCAAATACTGACGTAATACTTCACTGGGATAAAGAAGAACAAAACATTGATGGTTTCGGTGTGGCACAGGCCGGATGGGCTGATTATCTGTATGCACACCGAAAACGTGATACAGTATTAGACCTAATGTTCGGAAAAGATGGATTGCACCTGAATATCTTAAGAGGCGAAATCTATTCCCATTATTGGAAAAACGAAGGAGATACTTCTTTCCATTTGGATGAAGATATCGATATGCCGCTCGACGATCCATTCTTCGATATCGACTACAGCGCCGCCGGGAATGAAGCAGAAGAAGAAATAGCCCAACGCAAAGGCCAGTTATGGATCAACCAACGTGTCAAAGCGTTATATGACGTCGATAAATTCGTTTATTCAGTCTGGAGTCCGCCTGCCTATATGAAAAGTAACGGCAGTGATTCGGAAGGGTATTTAAAATCAGCTTACTATCAAAAATTTGCCGATTATCTGTCAGCTTTTTGTGATGCTTACAGTTCGGTAGGTTTGAAACCTTATGCCATATCACCAGCCAATGAACCGGAATATGCAGCTCCCTGGAGTTCTTGCCTCTGGTTACCGGGAACAACGACCCTAGGGCGATTCATTGTTAACAACATGGGACCGACGTTTGCCACCAATCACCCGGATGTGAAGATTATCTTCGGTGAAAATGCACAATGGACAGGTATTTTAGGTTTTATCATGGGTAGTAAAAACTATGTACGCGATATTTTAAATGTCAATACCCGCATTACCAATTACCCGATCATCGCAGCCGGGCACGGTTATGTGGACCCAGTAACGAAAAAAGATCCGGGTATCGAACCGTTTACGAAGGCTGAATCAAAAAATATACCGGTATGGTTAACTGAAATCAGCGATCCGAACGACTCATACACAACTTCCATAGATGACGGGCTAAACTGGGCAGTCAAATTCCACCGTTACCTTTGTGAAGCCAATGTTAGTTCAATTATCTGGTGGGCAGGAGCCTTACCCGACAATGGTACTAATGAAGGGTTGATTTATATTAACAAAGAAAACCGTACTGATTACGAAATCGGTAAACGTTATGAAACATTCGGAAACTTTACACGCTATATTCCTGTAGGTAGTACCCGCATCTCAGCCGAATACAACTCCGACCAAGGCTATATGGTATCCGGTTATAAAAAAGGCAATGACTTTACGATTGTAGCCATCAATACCAACGACACAGAAACGACTATCGACCTGGCGTTAGACAACAACCAAACAGCTAGCCCGCTTGCCGGTTACCTGACTGATGCCACCCACAAATGGGAAGTTCAGGAGACTATCCAACCGGTAGGTAATACGTATGTGATAACTCTTCCTGCAAAGAGCGTTGTAACATTTACAGGAAACGTTGAATAACTTTAAAATCATTTAAATATTAATTTTATGAACAAAAAACTAGCTTTTTCTCTATTACTAGGAGCCTTTGCAGTATCCAGTTGGGCACAGCAGGCAGTTACCGTGAAAGGTACGGTAAAAGACTCGGAGAACAACCCAGTCATCGGAGCAACAGTTGTTGTAAAAGGAACCACAATAGGTACAACAACTGACATTGATGGGAATTACACCATCAATGTCAACCCAGGACAGGTCCTGGAATTTTCGTATGTAGGTATGCAACAATCATCTGTCACTGTTGGCAACAAAAACGTAATTGATATCACAATGGCCGATGGTGAATTATTAGATGAAGTTGTAGTAATCGGTTACGGTACTGTAAAGAAAAGTCACTTGACTGGAGCCGTTTCTTCCGTTTCCGGAAAAGAATTGCAGGCTAATGTTGCACGAACTACAGCTTCTGCCCTACAAGGACGTGTACCGGGTGTTACCGTATCAGCCAACACCGGACAACCAGGTTCAGGTATGACCATCAATATCCGTGGTATAAGCTCCTTG
The DNA here is from genome assembly GCF_003463685.1 of Parabacteroides sp. AM58-2XD. Taxonomy (NCBI): domain Bacteria; kingdom Pseudomonadati; phylum Bacteroidota; class Bacteroidia; order Bacteroidales; family Tannerellaceae; genus Parabacteroides; species Parabacteroides sp. AM58-2XD. The sequence continues at coordinate 40,332 of NZ_QSDP01000028.1, read as the reverse complement.
CAATCAACTACTCCGTTATATGTTATTGACGGCGTGTACGGTGATATAAATATGGTAGATCCATCAGACATTCAATCCATTGAAGTATTGAAAGATGCTTCTGCTGCCGCCATTTATGGATCGCGTGCTGCCAACGGTGTTGTTCTGATTACTACTAAAGGCGGACGAAAAGACATGCCGACTACAGTAACAGTAGACGCTTACACTGGTATCCAGATGGTTGCAAAAAAATATGATGTAATGGACGGTAATCAATATCGCGACTTCGCCAAGATCTACAACATCAATCAAGGTGTTGCAGAACTGACTGGCTGGCAAGGTAAAGGTACCGACTGGCAAGACGAATTATTCGAACAAGCCAATGTCAGCAAAGTGAACTTAAATGTAACAGGAGGTAGCAAAACTGCCACATTCAACGTATCCGGCAGTTATCTGAAACAAGACGGTATTGTAAAAACAACGGGATACGAAGCCTGGAACTTACGTACAAAGAACACATTTTCTCTCTTCAACAACCATGTCCGCATAGGAAACACTTTCTTAATGAAATTCGCAAAAAAAGATTTCGATGATATTTCTTTCAGCGAATTATTAAATATCGTCCCTCAACAGAATGTATATGACGAGAACAACTCTGTCGGTCATTGGGGTACAACTCCGAGTTGGGCAAAAGCCGGTGGAAACCCTGTCGGTTGGGCAGAAGCACACGACCGGCAAAAACATTCCATCGACTTAATGTTGAACGGCTGGGCAGAAGTGGATCTGTACCTTGAAGGATTAAAATACAAATTCAATGTCGGCCTGAACAAATATACCAATCGTAATTATACGTATATCGCACCTTACTATTTCAGTTCTGCCGGACAGAACCTAAAAACGCAATTGGACGAAAGTACCGGTTGGCAAAACGAATGGTTGATTGAAAATACCATCAACTATGACAAGGTATTCGGTAAACATACCATCAATGCAGTTGTAGGTTACTCTGCACAACAAAACGAATGGAGAGGTTTCGGTGCCGGACGTGACAATTTGCCGGAAGGCTTGTACGTGATTGATACCGGTGACTCTTCCACATCCACAACCAGTGGATCCACTTGGCGCGAATCAATGGTTTCCATGTTCGCCCGTGCTATGTATTCGTATGACGATCGCTATATGGCCAGTTTGTCTATTCGTCGCGACGGTTCTTCCAAATTTAATGACGGACACAAATGGGGTAATTTCCCTTCCGGTTCTATAGGTTGGAATATCATGAATGAAGATTTCTTTGAAGATTTGAAAGAAACATTCAATGAAGTGAAACTACGTGGTAGCTATGGTGTATTGGGTAACTTGAATGGTATTGGACGCTACGCAATGCAATCAGCACCTTACCAAGGTTTGAACGGTGTATTTGGAAGCCAATGGCAAAACAACGGAGCCATCACTGGATACGAATGGGCAACACCGGGTGTTACAACCTGGGAAAAAAATAAAACATTGGATATCGGTCTTGACTTAGGTTTGTGGAATAACAAATTGACAGTTAGTGCGGACTACTTTATCCAAAAAACAGAAGACATGTTATTAGCTATTCCGCAACCGGGTAGCTTCGGATTAGCAGGAACTCCAGTGTCTAACGCTGGTAACGTAGAAAACAAAGGCTTTGAAATCGCAATCAATCACCGTAACACAATTGGAGAAGTTTACTATCATGTTGGCGTGAACGCTTCTTTCTTGAGTAATGAATTAACTAAAGTAAATTCAACTGCTGATGAATGGACAGGTTATGACCCACACGGTGGAGGTGCTGTTACATACGCCAAAACCGGATATCCTATCGGAGGTTTTGGGTAATCAAGTCAAAAGGTATTTTCCAGAATCAAGGAGAAATTGATGCGGTAAACAAAGCAAACGGTTATACAGATGGTGAAGGCGTTTATCACGGTGTACAGGAAAAAGCACAACCCGGTGACTTGATTTTTGAAGATGCAAACGGCGATGGTAAAATCGACGTGGAAGATAAACAATATGCCGGTAGTGCATTACCTAAAGTCACTTTAGGATTGAATCTCGGTTTCGCATGGAAAGGTATCGACCTGAACATGTTCTTCGATGGTCAGTTCGGACATAAGATTTACAATGCGCTACCTTATTATAATATCAAAAAAGAAGGAGTTGGAAACTACTTGACCACATTTATGGACTCATGGCGTCCGGATAACACAAATACAACGATTCCTCGTTTTATTGGAGCCAGCGATGATCCGACTTCTATAACAGACAATAACGGTACGAATTGGGCTTATACAGACCGTTGGCTAGAAAACGGCGACTTCTTCCGCCTAAAAACATTAGAATTGGGATACACATTACCGAAAGCTTGGGTTACAAAAGCAATGTTGGAAAATGTACGTATTTATACAGCCATGGAAAACTTATTTACAATAACAGGGTATTCTGGTTATACACCTGATTTGGGAGTCAATACCGGTGACGGTGCAACAGGATCGGGTACAGACAATGTCATGAGTCGTGGTTGCGACGACGGTCGTTATCCTTCTGCCCGTACAATCAGTTTCGGTTTACAAGTAACATTCTAATTGATTTTAAAGAGATAGAAATATGAAAACAAATTTAAAGAAATATATCGCTGCCTTGGCTTTTTTTCCACTTCTGTTCGCATCATGTAGCGATAGTTTCCTGGATCAAGGAAATAACCCCAATAAAGAAACAGAAGGTACATGGTGGAATAATGCTGCTAATGTAGAACGCGCATTAGTTGCCGTTTATAATCCGATACGTGACCATATGTATGGTTATTATGGTGTATTCTGTGGCATATGGAATCATTCCATGCGTGCAGACGATTTATACCCGACTCGCGGAGAAGAAGCTTTCGCATGGGAAGTTTTGTCGTTTACCAATACTCCGGAAAGCGGTTATGCCAGTAACCTGTGGGAAAACCTTTATAAAAGTATACAGTACGCCAACAGTTTTCTGTTTTACGCCCCAAACTCTCCAGCAGATCCGAATAAATTGAAAGAGTGGATGGCAGAAGCACACTTTATGCGCGGTTTCAATTACTTCCTGCTCCAGCAAAACTATCGCGAAGCCGTTTTACGCACTTTGCCGGAAAAAGAAGCACCGGAGCATATTCCCTATTCTTCCCAGGAAGATCTCTTAAAACAATGTGAAGAAGATTTCAAAGCCGCTGCTGCTGCACTGCCCGACACACGTCCGGCAGAAGAAAACGGACGGGTTACCAAAGGTGCAGCTCTGGCAATGTTAGGAAAAACATATCTCTGGCAAAAAAGATATGATGAAGCAAAAAAGCAACTAGCCGATGTCATTAATGGTCCCTACGGTTATGATTTGGTGGAATACGAAAATAATTTCCGAGATGATACTGAATTTAATAAAGAATCCATTTTTGAAATTAATTATGAATTCGTTCCTGGTACAAGTGATGACTTGTGGGGAAATCAAAACGGAACAAATGCTTCCATGGGCAATAATATGGCCAATTTCTTCGGTCCGGAATTTAGAAAAGGGGGATGGTACAAAATGCAGCCTTCCGCTCACCTGATAGATGAATATATCGTAGAAGAACGTCCAGCAGGTTCAGACAGTCGTTGGGACAAACGTTTATACACAACCTGTTACTTCAATTATGAAGATTACAATGACGTAAAGAAAAACGAAATATTTTATGGAGATGCTGATTTTGAAGAAATGTGGGAAGGTTGTTTAAATAAAAAATTAAAACCTATGCCTGCGTTCCCGACGATTAACGGAAAGCCCGGACGTTTCTTATTCAAAAAATGGACATCATGGTGGGTAGAAGCCGGAGCATCCATGTATGCCGGTAATGATGCCCGTAAAAATAACCTTCGTGTCATGCGTTTTGCCGAAGTATTATTCCTGCATGCTGAAGCTTGCCTGCAAACCGGTGATATAGCTGGTGCTATGGCAGATATCAACCGCATCCGCATCCGTGCCGGACTTGCTGAAAAACAAATAAGTGACAGCAATGCTGCCTGGAAAGAACTCCGTCATCAGAAACTGTTGGAATTCTGTGGAGAAAACATCCGTTGGTACGACTTGATCCGCTGGTATGACGCCGCTGAACTAAAAGCATACCTGATGGATACCAAAGATCCGACACAGAATATCACTGCTTTCGAAGCTAAACACATGTATCTGCCGATCCCTCAAAGCGAAGTGGATGCCAACCATGCTTTGGAACAGAAAGAAGATTGGAGATAGTTCCTATTAGATATTAGTCTTACATGTACAGCCGGGGCAATCCCGCCCCGGTTGTTTTTATCCGGCAAAATAATAATGTTATAAATACTTACAGTTGAATCGATGATCATGAAAACAAATATTACATACATATTCTTTTTTATTTTATTCTCTTTTACCGCTTGCAGTGAAGATCAGGAGGAAACTGTGTGGATCTCCCCTAAAGAATGTACCACTATCAAACAATTAATAGAAAACAACTCCTTTTTGAAAGAAATCACGAAGAACAAAGAAGATTACACCTTATCATTTGAAACACAAACAGTAACTTTAAACCAAAAAGATATCAAGGACATAGATATCAATAAAGATAACTGGAACACAACCATCACGTTCCCAGATAATTCGACATTGGAGATTCCGACTGTCGGCACATCTATCGACCAATTTATCAGCTATATAAACATCAATCCTTCCCAATACAATCCACTGGCAGCAGAGGTTCGTCTGAATCTTCCAGCCGGAGGGGGGGTTAAGACAATTGTATACACAAAAAAAGGATATCAAACACCTGATATAGAGCATCAGAATTCTTTTACTTCTCAAAATATTCAATTCATAACGATATTGGGGTTATACGAAAATTATACCAACAAGGTAGAATTTATTTATACAGACCGCAACGGAAAAGAACGTGGACGTACCACCATAGAAATTCCGATTAAAGCATTGACTATGGACAATCTCCCCCTTTTTCATGTGGTAAAAGTATTACCTAACAGAATGGAACCAGGCTTGAATTTGGTAAATAGTCCTGGACATGACGAAGACGATACTTCACGCCCCTATATGGTAGACATGGATGGGGAAATCCGTTGGTTACTTGATTGGCGTGAATCAAAAGAGTTGTTACATATCGGTGCCCAATGTGGCCTACATAGAATGAAAAACGGTAATTTCATCACTGGAGATGCTAACTTCCATCGGCTTGTCGAATTGGATTTATTAGGAAATGTTATTAATATATGGGATCTGAAAGCATGGGGATATAACTTTCACCATGAAGTATTCGAAGATAAAAACGGGAATATTATAGCTACAGTAACTAATAACAATGCAAAACTTCCTGATAATAAAACCTCCCGCATTTTTGACCATGCAATAGAAATTAATCCTGAAACATCTACAATCACTAAAGTTTGGGATTTTACATCCTTTTTAGACCAGACCCGGATATTAAGTGTAGATAAAGATTTACCGCTTTATGCTTACTTTGGCCAAAATGAAGCAAACTGGTTACATAATAACGGCCTTACGGAAATAGGTGATGACTTATTAGCTACAGGACGTTGGCAAGGCGTGTTCAAATATACCCGTGAAGGTCAATTAAAATGGATCATTGCACCACATAATGACTGGAAGGATTCGTATAAACAGTATTTACTCACTCCTTTAGACAAAAACAATCAACCTATCACAGATCTGGATGTATTGAACGGGAAAAAATCTCATCCAGATTTCGAATGGTGTTGGGGAGTACATTGTCCGGTAGCAATGCCTAATGGACATATTCTGGCTTTTGATAACGGATATTGCCGTAACTATGTACCCCAATTGACTAATGCATCCGGTCAATATAGCCGTATCGTTGAATACGAAATTAATGAAAAGAATAAAACAATACGTCAAGTATATCAATATGGAAGAGAACGTACAGATTGTTTTGCTTTTGCTATATCCGGTGTACAGTATCTGCCTAAAACAGATAACAGATTATTCTGTCCAGGGCAAAACAATCAATTAAGTGATGGAACAACAGGAGGGCGAATTATTGAAATAGATCCTCGGACAGGAGAAGTCGTATTCGAATTAGAAGTAAATACGAATACATGCGCCAGTGCTTTCCACCGTGCCAACCGCATCTCCCTTTATCCCGAGGTCTTTAAAACATTATTCCGAACAGCCATTCTCAATACGGCGTATTGAGGACGTCAATATGACGTATTGAGCGCGTCAATACGCCGTATCGAGAAATTAACATATTTATTAATAAAAAAACAAAAAGCTATGCCATTCTACAAGAAAGCGTACAACTCAAAGCAGAAAGTGTATTACCCTCGCGCCATCGTGCAAGGTAAACCGGTAGAAACAGAAACAATCGCCAAAGATTTGGCTAAGATTTCTACAGTAAGTAACTCGGACGTTCAGGCCGTGTTAGGTGACATCGCAGGCGTAATGCACACCCGTATGTCGCAAGGTAAGAGCGTACATATTAAAGGATTAGGATATTTCCGTTACGTACTCGACACGACTGGCGTAAAAGATTTGAAGGATTTCAACTTCACCAAACAGGTAAAAGCCGTCCACGTTGAATTTATTCCGGAACGTACGAAAATGGCAGGCGGTAATTACAGTCGTGCCTGGTGGACAGCGACGACCTGGAATGGATCGAACTTTCACCCGAAACGGAAGATACGACTCCCGGCGATGGTGGCGAAGGCGACCGTCCTGAGATCGAATAGAACAGAACACTTTGCCGCATACCGGTAAATTACATAGATAAATAAAGAACAATACGATAATGGAAATCAATTTCTCAGATACGATCGAAAAGTTGCAGATACAGCATGAAATGCTTCTATCTGCAGAGAATGTCCCTCTGGATGCTCCCCGCAGCATTGCTACACGTTATAAGAACCCTGTCGTAACAGCATCGCATGTGCCACTCGAATGGCGTTACGACCTGAATCCGGAAACCAACCCGTATTGCCTGGAACGCATCGGGGTGAATGCCTGTATGAATGCAGGTGCCATCAAATGGAACGGTAAATACCTGCTGATGGTACGCGTAGAGGGATTCGACCGAAAATCGTTTTTCGCCATTGCCGAGAGTCCGAACGGCATAGATAATTTTCGGTTTTGGGAACGTCCGGTCAATCTTCCAGATATTGATCCGGAAGAAACCAACGTGTATGATATGCGCCTGACGGCACATGAAGACGGGTGGATATACGGTATCTTTTGCAGCGAACGGCATGACCGGGCAGCTGCTCCGGGTGATCTGTCTTCGGCTGTGGCCAAAGCCGGGATTGTCCGTACCAAAAATTTGATCGACTGGGAAAGGTTACCCGATCTGATATCGAAAAGCCAGCAACGCAATGTTGTGCTGCATCCGGAATTCGTGGATGGGAAATATGCATTATATACCCGTCCGCAGGATGGTTTTATCGATGCCGGTAGCGGTGGCGGCATAGGCTGGAGCCTGATCGATGATATAACAAACGCGTCTATTCTCTCTGAACAAATTATAGACAAACGCCACTATCATACAATCAAAGAGGTCAAGAATGGGGAGGGACCACATCCTATCAAGACTCCGGCGGGCTGGTTACATCTGGCCCACGGAGTCAGGGGATGTGCTGCCGGATTGCGCTACGTACTTTATCTGTATATGACATCGCTGGAAGATCCGACCAAAGTCATCGCACAGCCCGGAGGCTACTTTCTCGCTCCGTGTGGCGGAGAACGAATCGGGGATGTTTCCAACGTCTTGTTCTCCAACGGATGGATTGCCGACGAAGATGGGAAGGTATCATTATTATGCATCCAGTGATACAAGGATGCATGTTGCGGTTTCAACAATAGAGGTACTAGTCGATTATTGTATGAATACCCCGCCCGACGGCCTCCGGTCTGCCGCTTCTGTAGCAAAGATCAACGAGTTGATTGACAAGAACAAACAATACAAGGTGATGTGTCAAAAGTTGAAATTAAAGAACGCTGATCTCTAATCGTTATCCGGCAAAACTTTATTGGGAATAGCAACAGTGAGACTATCCACACAAGCTGTTCCCAATATGCCTACTCCTCCTTCGATATTATTGAATACACGAACCGGTTCGGCAAGACCAATATCCGCAAGGTCGTTATTCAATGATCCGTCATTCAAAGAAGCCAAAGCTAACATATATTTATAATAAGATTCAGATATAGCGTATAAATAAACCCTCATTGAATCCGGCATAATAGGCTCAGAACTTTCAGGTGAATAAGAATAACCACCTTCCAACTTCATAGTATATTCCTTCCCGTTAAACAACTCATCCGAAAAAGGCCGTCCTTGTCCGCCAGACAACCAGTCATTTCCCATTACCTTATCCAGAATAGTAATTTTATTTTCAAATATCGGTTCAGATGCAAAATTAACAGACTGCGAATACCATTTATAAGATCCCCTGTAAACCTTCGTTTTCTCCCAATCATCCCCCACATAATCATACTCTGGATAGCCTCTGGCAAAACGAACAAGATAGCAGTTTCCAGCAGATGGATCATCCCGGAATGTAACTTTCAAACGTTCCTGGAAATAACGATAATAATAACTCTGATTAAAATAATTTTCCACAGCAAAATTAAGTAATGTAGGAGGACCCGGTATTACATCTTCTGCCATAACCGATTTATACCCCTCCATTTCCGCTTCAACACGTATTTTATCTCCGACAACCGGAACATAAGTAGCCACATAGCCTCCAAATGTATTATAATTATACGCATTTAGATTAAATGATAACTGTTCTACAAAACGGTCATTTACGTATAACTTGACATCCGCGCCTTCCATAAGATGGTTAACTCCGCCCTCCGTGTAAAACCAAGTACGTGACAAGGAAGCAATTATCGGTTTGTCCTGTATAATGACACAGTTCAATACAAGCTTAGGATCCGGACGCAAATGCTCCAGATCAATCTCTTTCATACAGGAAGTAACTAATAAAAGAAGAGCTAAAAGAAATATATGTTTCATATGCATACTCATAATCATTAAAATTTATAGGTATAAGAAATAGAAGGAATAATAGGCATTATTCCAATAGTTTTAAAGACCGGTACATTCTTACCGTAAGGGCTGCCTGGATCAAGAATCGTCTTATCACTTTTATAAATCATAAAAGGATTCATGCGGGAATAGACATTATATATGCTAACTGTCCAGATACCCATCCGCCCTTTCTTTTTAGGACGATATATCTTGATTCCTAAATCGAGTCGATGATAGGCTGGCAACTGATAATTATTTCGTCCTTCGTAATAATCTATTGACTCACCTGAATTAACCACATAATGGTTATCATTATTCGTTGGAGAACCTGTTCCATTTTCATAATAGTTTTCCAAAGATAATGTCACATGATTTCCGGAAGCATACGACCAGGCAGCAGAAAGTTCAACTTTAGGAGATATCTTATGCATCACCACTATATTCAATTTATGCCGGTTGTCAAAACGAGCCGGATAACGTGCTCCCTGATTCAGTTCGTCAAACTGACGGTCGGACCAGGACAGGCCATAACCCACCCAACCCGTCGTACGACCGGTTTCTTTACGTACCATAAATTCCGCTCCATAAGAACGTCCCTCACCAGCCGTCAGTTTGTCTTCCCAATTGACAAAGGAAGGAGTAAAGGTATGTCCGTCACGATATTCCAACAGATTATCCAATGTTTTATAATATCCTTCAACAGAGAAATTATATTCTTTATTAAGATTGTAGTAGAAACCGGCAGAGACCTGGTCACTTATCAGCGGTTTCAATTTTCGTGTAACCGGCATCCAGGCATCGGTCGGTAAACTGATAAAACTATTACTAATCAGATGTACATATTGATTCATCCGGGAATAAGAAGCTTTAAAACTCAGATTATCATCCAGCAACCAACGAAGAGATACCCGCGGTTCCAGTCCGGTATAAGTCTTTCCCTGCACATTGAAAAGACTGAAACGCAATCCGGCATTCAACCTTACGGCAGACGATAATGTCCAGTCATCTTCGGCATAGACTCCGGCTTCATGCCCCCACAACAAATCGTTTGCAAATTCCTGTCCTATCTCGACCGATGTTTCTTCATTCTTTTCATAAGCTACCGAACGATTGTATTCCGGATGAAAACGGTGTACCAGATAATCACCTCCAAAACGAATATGATGAGCAGATGCCGGCAGATAATCAAATGAAGTGCGCAACCCAAAATCCGTAATACCCGTATTTGTTTCATTCTCCCTAAACGAATCAGAATAATCCTCATCTCCTTCGTTTCCTACCACATCGTGTTCTGTATTCCTCAATCTGGAATGATAACGGGTAAAAACACCTGACACTTTACCAAACAAACGGTTATTAAACACATAAGTCCAACCGGCAGTAGCCATGATATTCCCCCAACGGAGGGATACATCGGAATCATAATTATAATTATTGTCACTATCTTGATCCGGGAAATCTGTACTTCCTCCTTTCAACACATCATTACCATTGTAAAGACTCAGATACATGCGGCTACGGTCGTTAAATATATGATTCACCTTCAAGTTCAGATCATGAAAAGCGTAACGGGCCCGCAGACGTGTTCCATCCTTCTTCGTTATCTTATTGGCGATAGCTACAGCCGGAGCTGAAAGTACATCCAGCCAGGTACGCCGCAAACCGATATTAAAAGAAGTACGGTCTTTTATGATAGGCCCTTCAAAATTTAGATTACCGGAAATCAAGCCAATTGAAGCACTACCGTGATATTCCTTCATATTACCCTCTTTTGTATGCACATCCACTACAGACGAAAGTCGTCCGCCATAACGCGAGGGGAAACCGGATTTGAAGAAATCCATACCGCTGATCGCTTCCGGATTAAATGCCGAGAAGATACCGCCGATATGATTGATCTGATACACCGGGTTACCATCGATCAGGAATAAGTTTTCATCCACATTACCGCCACGGACATACATTCCTGCCGTTCCTTCCGTACCGGCCGACACGCCTGGCGTCAACTGCAAAGTCTTGATAATATCAGCCTCCCCAAACATTACGGGAGTAGAGCGGATCGTTTGCTGATTAATTTCCAACGCTCCCATCTGGGTACTTAACACAGATTGCTTATCATTACTTTGTCCGGTTATGACAACTTCCTCCAACGAAGCCGAAGGCTCCAGTTCGATAGTAAGCACTGTATCGCGCTCAAGTCCGTTAAGAATATGCTGATGACTGGTATAACCAATATAAGAAGAACGAATTGTAATATCCCCTGGTGGCAATGTCAAACTGAAAAAACCAAAATTATTGGAAGCTGTTCCCACACGACTATGGGCTTCATAAACCGAGGCCCCGATCAGAGATTCGGCGGATCTTTTATCACGCACAAAACCACTGACCGTTACCTGCTTGGGTTTACGCTTCAGAACCACTACGTTTCCTGTCATCTTGTACACTACCGGAAGATTCGCGAACAAACGCGTCAGGCAATCCGTCAGTGCTTCATCATCCGCACGGAACGTTGTTTTCTGAAGTCCACTCAACAAAGATGATTCGTAAGAAAAGGTTACTCCGGTTTGCTTCTGGATTTCGTCCAGGATTTCCCGAACAGAGGCCTTTTGCATGTTCAACGTAACCATCCGTGTTTCATCCACTCTATTTGTCTGTGCCTGAAGGCCGGACAAACTAAAAATCATCATCATTACTACCAAGGTAACACGGGCAAATTGTTTTGCAGGGTATACTTTCTTCATCTTGTTATTTGTTGATATCTGTTTTTAAGACAGATTTTCAGGAAATACCCCTATCGGGTAAGACAAAAAAAAATTAAACCTAGGAATATTCCCCTTTTTTGCTTATCTTTGTAGAAGAGTTAGAGATATAAATCATTATTGCACAGTTCTCCTTATCATTTTAAGCAGGTCTCTCCTTTAATTATACTCCTCACTCCACTTAGTATTTATCTTATAAAAAAAGTTATATGGCAAGATCAATGACAGTTGACAAACGTGAAAATGAAAAGAAAAGACTCGCTAAACGAGCAGAAAAGCAAAAGAAGAAAGAAGAAAAGAAGTTATCCGGCAAGGCAAGCAGTTTCGAGGATATGATTGCTTATGTCGATGAGAATGGCGTTATTTCATCAACCCCACCGGCTGAGAATCTCAAAAAAGAAGAGATCAATCAGGAAGAAATACTGATCTCGGTACCTAAAAAGGAAAAAGAGGAACCGGTCGTTTTAAAAGGTAAAGTCGATTTCTTCAACACATCCAAAGGATTCGGTTTTATCAAAGAACTGGTAAGAGGTGAAAGATACTTTTTCCACGTAAACAATTTACTTTCAAAGGTTGAAGAAGGTGATATTGTTACATTCGACCTGGAACGTGGTTTGAAAGGAATGAATGCGATCAATATATCTTTGGAGAACGAACCGGAGAATAAAAACCCGGAAGACGATATCACTTAATATTAAATAGACAAAAGTATGAAAAGGGAAATCAACATGCGGTCAGACAGGAATCAGGCCAATCAATTAATTGAAAATTCACTGAAAGAGTATAAAAAAAGCATTGGCGAGGTAATACTCGTTTCAGTAGGTCCGCGAACAACTATTGAATTGCCGGCCAGTCTGACACAGGCAGAGAGAGAAGCCCGTATCGAGATCTATAAAAAATTACATAGTTCGAAGATCTAAAAAATCTCAATCAGATGGATACAGCCTAGTACCACACGTGCGTCCGATCACCGAAAGGCATTGTAAGGCGACGTGTGGAAATCTGATAACCTGTTACTACTCCGAAACCGTCAGTTACATTCGAATAAATGGCAGTCGGTTCCAGCAAACCATCCAGAAAAGCATCCCCCAAAGAGATAGAGAAACCGCGAATCTTTTTCAGATAGTTATAATAAGCTTCCGAAATAGACATCAGATGGATATCATAATGTACAATAGCTTCTATCGAATCATTCTTAAAAGAACTTTCTGTAAAAAAGGAACTGGTCAACGTATACTCTTTCCCATCAAACATCTCATCGGATAAAACACCCCAGCAATAAGTCCCGTCATACTCCTCCAAAGCGGAGATGGAATGCCTTGCTGAAATGCAGGATCATCATAAACCAGCCTGAAGTCATAAGATACAATTACGACCTCTACACTGTCACCGGAAATTACAGAGTCTCCCCAATTATCGTTAAATGAACTTACCCACATCACCTTATCCCCTTTACGATATTCGACCAGACGTTCCACCACCAAACGATAATAATTCCGGACAGAAGGATCATCTTTTAACGTCAGATATACCCGGGTACGCGCCGAACTATAATCAGAGGTAATCACACTGGCTGTATCGAGTGATAATATATCTGTTTTAGAAGGAATAATGGTTTCACCCTTTACCGGATCAAATCCCGGAGCCTGAGCTTCAAGCCGCACTTTATCACCTGCCTGTACGTGGTAACCCGGTAGTCTGAACTGCCCTTTATATGCCATGTTATCGGCCGGATCGTCGGATCGCTGCATAGTTCCCCGAAAAGCATCATTCACGTAAACGTCAACCTTCACTCCTTCATCCGGTAGATCATATTCCGGAACACTATCCAGCAAAAACCAGCTTTTTGACAAAAAAGCCGCCACTTCCCGTTCCGGCGTTACGGATGCATTCAGAACCAACACCGGAGGTGCAGGGTCAAGTTTTAATATCACATCGCGTGTACACGAAAGGCATATGAATAATAACAACAGAGACAGCGGGAGTAATAATATCTTTTTCATAACGATCAGAATTTATAAGTATAAGACACAGAAGGCAGGAACAGAAACAGGATGGATTGTTCCAGATATATATTTTTCTTTCCTGTCTCATCGTCCATATAATGAGTTCTCACAGAAAACGGATTCGGATGGAGATACGCATTGCAAAGGCTCAGATTCCAAACACCCAGACGTCCTTTCTTTTTATAACGATAGAAATTCATCCCCAGGTCGAGACGGTGATAGGGCGATAGCTGATAGTTATTACGCGAACTGGCAGCATAAGCGACACCTTCGCCCTCCTTTAGTATAACGTCTTCTCCCTGCATATAGCCATGGTCGGTCTGCCCGGTTCCTCCATGATAGATCTGATCCATGATAGTAATATGATTACCAGAGGCAAACATCCAGGCGGCAGTCAACTCTACTTTACGGGAAATTTTATAGGTTGCCACCAGATCAACCTTATGGCGATTATCATATTTGGATGGGAAACGGCGCCCTTTGTTCACACTACCGTCCGGAAACCGGCGGTCAGACCAGGACAACGTATAACCGATCCAGCCGGAAAGGCGTCCGGACTTTTTCTGGGCCATCAACTCCATGCCATACGCACGACCATATCCCATACCAACCCGCTCTTCCCAGTTAGAATAATCCGTACCGACCGGAATGCGGTCTTTATATTCTATCAAATTATTCATTCGCTTGAAATATCCTTCCACAGAAAAATTATACTGCCTGTGTAATGTATAATAAAGACCAGCTGTAAACTGGTGGGCATTCATCGGCCTGATATTACGGGTAACGGGCACCCAAATATCCGTAGGCTGGCTGATATAAGAATTGGAAAGCAAATGGATATACTGGTTCATTTTCGAATACGACAGTTTTGCCGAAAAATTACGCGCCAGCAAATAACGGGCGGATAAACGGGGTTGCAAAGAGAAATAAGTCTCCCCCTGCACATGAAAGGTCGTTGCACGCAAACCGACATTAGCCGTCAGGCGCTCTATCACATGCATCTCTTCTTCCGCAAACAGAGACACTTCGTGACCGCGGATCAGCGAGTTTGCATAGACCGTATTGGTCTTCTGCGATTTGACAGAATCTTTATATAAACTCTTCATCGTATTCTGCTCCGGACGGAAATTATGGAAAAGATAGTCTCCCCCGAACTTCAGACGATGTTTCTCATGCAGACGATAATCGAAAGACGCACGCAGACTGACATCTTCCATCGCCGAACGGTAATGGTTTTCCTGGCTGAATAACTGCCGGTCCTTCCGATTGGGCGATAAAGTATACCCTTCCTTATCCTGCTGGATATGCGAACGATAACGCGTATAGCCTGCCGTAAACGTAGCAAACAATTTATTACTGAACACATGGCTGATCCCGGCCGAACCGATCAGGTTTCCCCAGCGCCAACGGAAATCTTTACCTACACGATCTTCTTCGTCTTTCTCCTCTCCGTTCAGATAACTGTCGCTTCCCATATAAAAACTCATATAACCACGTGTCCGGTCACTAAAGGAGTGGTTTACTTTCGCATTCATATCGAAGAAATGATAACCACCCCTGATCTTCTTCTCTTCCCCGCTGTTGAGAGCTTTCAGCAAAGGCCAGGTAATCAGCTCCATCCAGGTACGCCTGACAGACACATTGAAAGAGGATTTCCCTTTTACGATAGGACCTTCCAGGTTGCCCCGCAAAGCCAGCAGACCAATCGAGAGATTACCATGATATTCATACCGGTCGCCATCGTTGGTCCTTACGTCTACTACGGACGAAAGCCTTCCCCCATATTCGGCAGGAAAGCTTCCTTTATAAAATGTTGCATTTTTGACGGCATCCGGGTTAAAGGCGGAAAAGAAACCGAGCAGATGGTTGGTGTGATAAACCGGATTGCCATCCAGCAAAAAGAGGTTCCCATCCGCATCACCTCCCCGGACATGAAGTCCGGTCATCCCTTCGGTCCCCACTGCAACACCGGGCAGTCGTTGCAGGGTTTTCACCACATCCGTCTCCCCCAGCAGGGCAGGCATCGACTTGATGCGCTGGGCAGGCACCTCCACAACCCCGGTTCGTGTGCTTAATACCTCCGATCGGGGATTCAGCCCCTCCACGACCACTTCGCCCAATGCCCTCGACGAAAGCAAAGGTATATCTATCAATGTATCGCAAGACAATTCAAATGTAACCTCTTTCGCTTCGTATCCGACATAAGAGGCCCGCAAGGTTACTTTTCCGGGTGGAAGCGTGATACTGTAAAAACCATAATTATTGGTAGTCGTACCGGTTCGGGATTTACGTTCAAAGACATTGGCATTGATCAGACTCTCATACGACACCGAATCGCGGACAAAACCACTGATCGTATACAGCCGCGGTTTCCGTTTCAGTATCACGATCTGCCCTGTCTGTCGGTAAGTAAGAGGCAAGGTGGAAAATAATCTTCTCAGGCAATAGGAAAGCGATTCGTCCTGTGCCTTGAATGAGATTTTCGGAAACTCATCCAGCAGAGACGATTCATAGGAGAAAAAGATTCCGGTTTGCTTTTCCAGTTCCTGTAAGATTTCCAACAAAGGGACCTGTCGTTTGTCCATCGTAACCGTAGGCGTCGGTTCCACCGGAAGATCGACAACAAAGGCTTCTTCCCTGGCTTTTACCTGGGAGAAAAGCATAAGAAGCCCTGTCAGCAATATCCATATACGTTCCATAGATTACTTATTTATTGGTGTCAGGAGCCAGACGAGTATCGAGTGTCTGGTTGATAACCAATAAAACATCTTCCAGCGGAAGATCATTGAAAGTGGCCGTCAGTTTCAGATTCGGGGTTTCTGCTTTATTGATTATATTCACCTGATAATATTCACTCAGATCGCTGACCACCTTCTCCAA
The DNA here is from genome assembly GCF_003463685.1 of Parabacteroides sp. AM58-2XD. Taxonomy (NCBI): domain Bacteria; kingdom Pseudomonadati; phylum Bacteroidota; class Bacteroidia; order Bacteroidales; family Tannerellaceae; genus Parabacteroides; species Parabacteroides sp. AM58-2XD. Next base: position 23,635 of record NZ_QSDP01000028.1, on the reverse strand, counting down.
CGGGGTGTCATTGAAGCGCAACTGCCGGGTTTTCCACGACAGGGTATTAAGGTCTTCTTCTTCCAGTATCGTGATCCCTTTACTTTCCATAGAATAGGAGGCCGACATTCCGGCGGTTAATATCACTTTGTCCGTTTCACTGCCGGTAACGCCAAAGCTGACTTTACCGGTCATCACATCCACATCCGTCCCTTCCGGCTGTTCATCTATCTGAAAACTGGTGCCGAGCACGGTGACTTCCGTCCGTTCAGTATATACAGAGAAGGGGCGTGCTTCATTCCGCGTCACTTGGAAAAAGGCTTTTCCTTTCATCTCCACTACACGCCGTTCCTTTCCGTAAGCTTTTTTATCATATCGGATGGAAGAATTACCAGCCATCGAAATCAATGTGCTGTCGGGCAGGTAAACTTCCATAATTTGTCCCGGTTCGGTCGTAACAGCAACCCATTCGGGCGAATTACGTTCGGTTATAAAATAGGTACCAAAACCAATGAGCAGCAACAACACCGACGCAGCCGCCATCCAGTAGCGACGGAAAGAGACCGTACGGCGCACCTGATGCTTGCCGGCAAACTTTTGCCAAGCCTTATCAGTATCCAAACGTCCTTCCTCGTAGTGTTTCGCTACGAAACGAATGCGTTGTTCCAGTTTATGTTCCTGCTCGTTGTTCATATTTTATTTCATTCTCTAAAATCTATATCCTATCGTAAAACTTACAGTATGATATTTCAATCCTATATCATCATATTTATACTCTTTACCCAATCCCATATCATAAGTGGCATTAAACGTAAAGCGTTTTACCTCAATACCGGCATTCAACATAAGTCCCCAGTCGAAACGTTCATAACTACTGTTTTTTCCAAACGGATTCCAGGAATCAGAGGTCGTCGAAAAACCTTTTTCTGATATTTCCATTAACGAATACTGCTTCTTACCTCCGATCCCATAAGCTAAATAAGGACCGGCTGCTATATGCAATCTTACATCTTCACCGATCTTCCAGTTAAAACGGGCTAAAATGGGCAACTGTAAATAATCTCTCCGAATACTTCCTTCGTTCAAACGGATACCTTCTACCCGCATATCCAAAGGAAAATTTATTCCTCCATTTCCGTAATAACCATATCCGCCATAACCGGTAAAGTTCCCATAACCAAAACTTTCCAAATATCCCGGAGCAAAATTCAGGAAATAATCAACCTCTTTCCCATCTTTGTCCATGGTTTTACCATAAGCTGCTCCATAAAAGCCTTTCCCCGTCCCCCGTTGTACATAATACAGGCCGGATTGAAGTGAAAACAATCCTGAACCAAAAGTATAACTCACAGCCGCACCGGCTTTAAAACCTACAGCAGCAGGCGAATCCTTGTACTTCGTCACATTCATTCCGGCCTCAGGAGTTACAGACCATTGTGCACTAACCTCCGTCACACACATCAACATCATCATCAACATCACGCAAGATGTAATCTTCTTCATCATCATTTCTCTCATTCTTAGTGAAACAAAAATTTGTAATACCTTTTGTCTCTAAGACAGAGTTAATGGAAAAAACCCCTACTCCGGATAAAACTTTTTTCTCAGGTCACGCCAGCCCCAAGAGAAAATTATAGATACGCACAGCTGTTTCCCGCAACGCTTTCAAAGCCTTACCCATCTGATTCTCAACCGTCTTGATTGAGATATTCAGTTCTTCCGCGATCTCCTGGTACTTCAGGCCGTCGCGTTTGGAAAGTAAAAAGATTTTTTTGCGTTCGGGAGGTAAACCGTCGATGGCATTCCACAGTCGGGCATCACGTTCGGCATTATACATCTGCTCTTCTTCCGACACGTCTTCCATATCCGGAAACTGGTCGGTAGTCTGCAATTCGACCGGCTGAGTCACCAGCGACAGGGAACGGTTGCGTACCGCCTGATACATATAGGATTTAAGATTCTCAATCAACACATTATTGATATTCTTATCCCATACATCGGCAAAGGCTTGCTGTACAATATCCTCCGCATCATCTAACCGTTCAGTGAAACGAAGCGCAAACAAGCACAGAGGTTTATACAAATCCCTGAAATACTGTTCAAACTCTCCGCTGGAAATGATTGCCATACGTTTGCTATCTGTAACTATTCACCACAAAGTAAAGCAGATTTCTTGATAGTCAGATATAATTTCAACATCTTTATCACATATTTAAGAAATTATGGACTAAAGGATAGTTAATCTATTATCAAATCCAGCACGATTTATTGCAAGATTGTTATCTTTGTTGTGTAACAAAAAAGACAGGAGGTAGTATGAACCACATTTTACACAATAAACTGGAAGCTCTAAAGGAGCTTTGTCGGCGGTATAAAGTAAAAAGCCTTTATGCTTTTGGTTCGGTAAATACACCCCGATTTACCGAAAAAAGCGATATCGACCTACTGATAGAGTTCGAGCCGGATATTTCTATTGAAGAATATACCGATAATTATTTTCTTTTACATAATAAACTAACAGAGTTGTTTCGAAGGAAAATCGATCTTGTCACTCATCGTTCACTCTCAAACCCATTCTTTATTGCCGATGTAGAACAGACAAAACAGCTTCTTTATGGCGCGTAGTATTCAGAAATATCTATATGATATACAACAATCGATCTCATCGATCGAGGAGTATCTGGGTGAGAAAAGAGATTTCTTCGCTTATGAACAAAACAAACTATTGCGTAGAGCAGTAGAACGGGAACTGGAAATTATCGGTGAAGCTGCAAAGCACATATTAGATATGGAACCCGACATTCAGATAGATGACGCCAGAAAGATTGTTGACTTGCGTAACTTTGTAATCCATGGCTATGATAAAGTCGACAACGTCATTATCTGGGGAGTTGTTAACAAAAATCTGCCGAAACTAAAAGAACAAGTTGAAGACTTATTAGGAGGTTTCACCATATTATAAAGGCACACAGAATAGATCTCTGCGTGCCTCTCTTTTTTTTCTCCTAAACTATCCTGAAATCAATACGGCCGGAACCCGATAATTTCACGAACTTCCGCTAATGTTTTAGCGGCGCTTTCGCGGGCTTTTTCGGCTCCCATGCGGGCTACTTTCTCCATGTATTCCTCGTTGGAGCGGATGTCGATAATCTTTTCGCGGATCGGTGCACAGAAGTTGTTGATATCTTCTGCCAGCTGCTTCTTCAAATCGCCGTAACGAATTTCGCAGTTGTTGTACTTTTCGTTGAAGAAATCGTATGTATCTTTCGTTGAAACGATATCCATCATGGCAAACAAGTTAGCAATCGGCTCGGGCTTCACACTGTTCGGTTCCGTAGGACCGGCATCGGTAACTGCCTTCATGACCTTTTTCTTGATTGCTTTTTCATCGTCGATCAGATAGATGGCATTGCCTTCGCTCTTACCCATCTTACCGGAACCGTCCAGGCCGGGCACTTTTACTGCCTTCTCTGTCAGGTGGAATGATGCTGGTTCGGGGAAGAAATCGACTTCAAACGTTGAATTGAAGCGGCGGGCAAAACGACGGGCCATCTCCATATTCTGTTCCTGGTCTTTCCCTACCGGCACTTTCACGGCTTTGTGGATGATGATATCACCGGCCATCAAAGTCGGGTAAGTCAGCAAGCCTGCACTTACGCTATGACGGTTTCCTTCGTTGAAGATTTCTTTTTCCACGTCACCTTCCGCCGTATTTACACGGTCGATATGAAGCATCTGACGCGCCTTATCCTTGAAAGAAGTCGTACGCATCAATTCACCGATACCAGCATTCATATTGAGGTAGAGATACAACTCTGCCACTTCACGCACGTCGCTCTGTATATAGATAGTCGCCTTTTCGGGATCGATGCCGCAGGCAGATATTCAGCCAGGATTGTCTTCGCGCTGTTACGGATATTTTCCGGACGCGGATGCGTAGTCAGGGAGTGCCAGTCTGCAATAAAGAAAAAGCAATTATACTCATTCTGCATTTGCAGAAAACTCTTTACTGCTCCGAAGTAATTCCCCAGATGCAAATTACCTGTTGGCCTGATGCCACTTACTACTGTTTCCATTTCTAAATTCTTTATTTTATTCAAACAGCCGCAAAGATAGTAATTTTAGAATACAAATCCGTTCCAGAAAGACGAATTGTCTTTCGTTTTCTCCTGCTCCAAAGTCATTTGGTTGCGCAGCTTCTTAATCAGTTTGGCATGTTTCTTTTCTCCTGCCAGGTTATTCATCTCCCAAAGGTCGGCCTTCAGATTGAACAGTTGGGTGGTACGCACGCCTTTTACATTATATTCGCACAGCTTCCATTCGCCATCGGATACGGCACGTTGGTTATCCATATAGCTGTAATAGAGATAATCGCGCACCGGCTTGTCTTCTTTGATGGCGGGGACAAGGCTCACACCGTCTACCGAAGAAGGGATGTTCGCACCGACCATCTCGCACAAAGTCGGGAAAACGTCGATCAGGTAACACAGCTTATCGCTCCTCTGTCCTTTGACGTCTTTGCCTGCCTGTTTAATCATCAGAGGAACACGGACACTATGTTCATACACATTCTGCTTACCCATCAGACCGTGTTGTCCGACTGCCAATCCGTTATCGCCGGCAAAGACGATGATTGTATTTTCATATTCGCCCGTTTCTTTCAAGGCTTTCACGATATCGCCCACACGGCGGTCCACATGGGTGACCATGGCGTAGTATTCCATGATATGCTTCTTGATTTCGTCCGGCACACGGGGAATAGCGGCGAGTACCTCGTCACGGATCACCAGTTCGCCGTTGTCGAACGGATGCTTATCCATATAGTTCGGCGGCAACTGGATTTTGTCGAAGTCGTACTGGCGCATGTATTCGTCCGGCATGGTACGCGGGTCGTGCGGCGACATATAGGCAACGGAGAGGAAGAAGGGTTTGCCGGCTTCCTTTTGTTTTTCGATATATTCGACGGCATCTTCGGTAAAGATATCCACCGAGTGTTTGCCGGAGAGCATATATTCGCCTTTTTCATACGTAATGACATTGCTTTTTGCACAATCTTTTACGACAGGGCGTTTATTGCTATAATCGCAGTCGGCATTGTAGTCGTAGAGCGGTACGTTCCAGTGGTCCCACATACCACCGAAGTAGATTCCTTTACCATCATTGAAACAACGGTTCATTGCCTGATAGCCGTTATGCCATTTGCCGGTATGGAAGGAATTATAACCGGACTGCTGCAATGTTTCACCGATCAGTTTATGGTCTTCCGGAACGGTTGCCCCCTGCTTTTCCAGGGTGTAAAGATATTTACCGGTCATCAGCATGGCACGGCTCGGCATACTAACGGCACCGGAGGTTCCGCCCATGATATGAGCGTTCGTAAAGACGGTACTCTCGGCAGCCAGTTTATCCAGATTGGGAGTGTGTATGTCCTCGACACCCAGGAAATCCATTGCTGTTCCGCGCATGTCATCCGCCAGTATCAGGATGATGTTGGGATTCTTGTCGGCGGCAAACAGGCTGGTTGCTGAAAGCATGGCCGTACTTAATAAGGTTAATTTCTTATTCATAAAAGATCTGTTTTATGTTATGTGCTTTATATTTATTGCCATCCGAAGATAAATCTTTATTAAACAGGATGTTTTATTACTTGATTGCCTATGTAATCTGTTGCCGACGCTGTCGGCTAAATAAACGACAGTGTCGGCAAAGCTTTCGACAGTGTCGGCAAAGCTTTCGACAGTGTCAACAATATTGCCGACAGCGTCGGCAACAGATTACATAAGCAGATAAATAGAGTTACTTACCGGAGCTTAAGAATTACATCAAGGCGTAACCGGAATTACCCGGTAGCTTGTTCCCGCAGTAGTCGCAAATACTGTTTCGAAATATTCCTTCCCGTTGGAAGTTACCGGAGAAGACGATGCGATCTCCTTGCTTCCTTGCCTGATTGTTACCGGGACAGCTGTCCGCAAACGGCATTCGTTTCCTTTATTGGAAAGGAGGGTCGCCTCTGAGAGACTGCCTTGTTTCCATTGCATCGCTATTTCGAAATTGCCACGTGCCTTCAGCCGGATACGGCCCCCTCGCCCCATACATCAGGCAAGGCCGGCAATAACTGGATAAATCCGGCATGGCTCTGCATCAACATCTCGGCTACACCGGCAGCATATCCGAAGTTACCGTCGATCTGGAAAGGCGGACAAGCATCCAGCAAATTACTGTATAAACCTCCGCCGTTTCTTTTCTTCGGCCCAAACTGAACCGGATTGAATAAGTTCCTGATAATTTCATAGGCATGATTGCCATCCAGCAGACGGGCCCAACAGTTAATCTTCCAGCCCATTGACCAACCGGTAGCTGCGTCGCCACGCAAGTTCAATGTCTGTTCTACAGCCTTAAACAACTCAGGCGTTTTATCCGGTGTGATTTGGTCGCCCGGATAGAAACCGTACAGATGAGATAAATGGCGGTGTTGCGGGTCCTGCTCTTTAAAGTCGTACATCCATTCCTGCAACTGGCCGCGGCTACCTATCTGATAAGGAAGCAGTTTAGCCAGTTTATCTTCCAGTTCTTTGCGGAAATCGGTATCCTGGTTAAACATTTCAGACATTTGGATGGTCCGCTCGAATGTTTCACGAATAATCGCCATATCCATCGTCGGGCCCATACTCAAAGCGGTTCTTTCGCCGCCGGGAGTAATAAACCAGTTCTCCGGAGAGACACCGACGGGAGTAACCAGACGGCCTTTTCCATCGTCGATCAACCAGTCGGCAAAGAACTCGGCAGCACCTTTCGTCAACGGGTAAGCCGTATTTTTCAAAAATTCCTTATCACCGGAATACAGGTAATGCTCCCACAAATGGCTGCATAACCATCCCTGTACCATCGGCCAGAAAGAGGCGGAAGGGACATTGTCGTTCGGCAGGGATTCGCGCCAGAGGGAAGTGTTATGATGAGCCACCCAACCCCGACGACCGTACATGTCGCGGGCAGTCTCTGCTCCGGTTTCCGACAGTTCCTTAATCAGAGTAAATAAGGGTTCCTGACATTCCGACAGATTAGCAGTCTCTGCCATCCAATAATTCATTTCCAGATTGATATTCATAGTATATCCGCAGTTCCAAGGCGGAACGACTTCCTTATTCCAGATTCCCTGTAAGTTCAACGGCTGGCCGCCGGGACGCGAACCGCTAATCATCAGATAACGACCATACTGGAACAGTAAGGCGGACAGAGCCGGGTCAGCCTTTTCATCAAAACGGATAATACGTTCGTCGGTAGGTAAAGCCAGTTGTTCCTGGTCTGATACCAGCTTCAGTTTTACCCGGTCGAACAAATTCCGGTAATCATCCAGATGTCTCTTTTTCAACTCTTTGTAATCATAGGCAACAGCCTTATCCAATATACCGGCAGCTTTCTGAGCCGGGTCTATACCTTCCAGGCTCGGACTTTTATCGTAACCGTTATAGCTGGTAGCCAGACTCATGACGAAATAAACTTCATCCGTTCCGCTAACATGTATACCTGAATCTGTGATTTCGCAAGTACCGCCTGAAGGTAAAACAGGCTTGATCTGTGCCTCAAACAACATTCCTTTGTTGTCTATCTCTTCACCGTATAATACACGTTTATCAAACTTCCGGTTGCCTTTCTCATCGTACAGCTCCGGATGTTTATGCTGGTCGCCCCAGCTTTCCATCTGTTCGAACGTGCGACGTTCCACATATCCGGGAGCCTTGCCTTGTACGGCCAGACGGTCGTTCTTGCTTTTTTGTACAGCAGTCGGATGCTCCGATGTGAAATTGAGGGAAATATCAATCCCGTCCGGCTTATTACTTTTCAGGCGGACAACAATTACATTCTCCGGATTCGACGCAAAGACCTCGCGCTCATATGCTATGCCGTTCTGCACATAACGCGTACCGGCTATGGCATCCGATATATTCAGGTCGCGCTTGTATCCGCTGACTTCACCGGATTTATTGTTCTTAATATGAAGATCGGCAAAAGGTTGGTAATACTGATGCAAACGTCCCAGCCAGTTTTCACATACCAGGTCGGTTGCTTCTTTATATTTTTCTTTTTTCATCAACCCCACCACTTTGTCGAACATCTCCGGGGTGACCTTTATATCTTTGAAGATGACCGAAGGCTCTCCACTGTATAAAGTATTTTCATTCAACTGTAACTGTTCCGAGTCCACACCTCCGAACACCATAGCACCTGCATGACCGTTCCCTATGGGCAAGGCTTCATTCCAGTTCTCCGCCGGGCGATCATACCATAAAGACAATGGCTCTTCCCTTGGTGTTTCCGCACACGCAACAAAAGCGAATACGAACAAAAAATAAGATAAAATGCGCATAATGATGATATTAGAATTATAATTGATAAAACAATGCCTCCGGACAACAAAAGTAGTTGTTTTCCGGAGACATCAAAAGTATTTAAGCCATTTTCAATCAGAGCAGGTCTAATTCACCTATTGTAAACTGTCCCTGTGCCATTTCTGTTATATCGAAACGTACATAACGGGCAGAGACTGACTTCTTGAAATAATGGTACCGTTTGCTCGGATCGTTAATCAAATTACCAAATTCAAAACTTTCCACCGTTCGCCAGTTTTTGCCATCATCGCTGACTTTAAAAGTTCCTTTTGTCACTCCCCCTTTAAAACCTTTGCCGGTCTGTGGTTTGTAGGCAAACCCATTCAAATCCTGATTATTACCCAAATCTAAAGCAAGAAGGGACGGATTACTACCCCCTTTTGCATCCAACAACTTCCAGTCTTTCTTGATCAACCCCAGTCGTTCACCGGACACTGTTCCTTTCTCGCCATGTAAAACAGCCACGGCTTTCAGTTCGCAACGATCCAGCTGCACAGGTTCCGTATATTCGGCGGATGCTTCAGTCGGCTCTGTTCCGTCAGTCGTATAATAGATCTTATAACCGGCGTTCAGGTTTCCGGCGGCATTCTCACCATGAGACTTCCACCCGAAGTCCTGCAATTTGGGTTCGATCGTAACCATTCCGTTCATATCCTGCCGGAAACCCAACTGAGGCGGACGGGATTTATAATAATGGGCGGATATATGGCTGATAGCCGGAGTCTGACGCGATTCCAATAAACGGAAACGAAGTTTATCGGTTGTTATTTCCGGAAAACGAAGTATGCGTTTATATCCGATATTGGTGGAAACGGCAATCTCTTTCCAGGCACCGTCCATCCAGGCATCTACCGCATGTTTTTCCACACGCTCCCCATTCGTCGCAATCGCTTCCTGAAGCATGATACGGTTGATCGTTACCGGAGAAGGCATCTTAACAGTGAACTCCTTATCTTTCATCAACAAATAAGTATCCTCTTTTCCATCCAACACCTCTTTCGGTCCTTTGGCTCCAGCCAGCAAATTCGTACCATATGTTTCACGGATACGTTTACCGGTTTCCTTCAACGATTCAACATCCCTGGGAGAGAATTTCCCATCACGGTTAGGCGGTATATTCAGCAGGAAGGTCGAGTTTCCACCAACTGCCCGTTCATATATATCAAATACATCATCGGCACTTCTAACCTGCTGATGTGTATCGTCCCGGTAAAACCAACCTTCGCGGATGGATGTATTGGTTTCAGCCTGTTGATAATGAAGATATTTTCCTTTATACAATTCGTCACGTCCACCCAATACGGCATCTGTCATATCGGCAAACTGCGTCATGGTATCCGGATCTGCCGGATAAGGAACTACATTCCATTCGGTCGGTCTTGTTCCTCCGGCTTCGTTACCACACCAGCGCACATCTTCGCGACCGAAAATAACGGCATCCGGAGCCAACTTATGAATCAGTTCTTTCCAGGCAGGATAGTTGTAGGTCTGTCCGCCTTTCCGCTTCGGATGGGCACCATCGAACCAGACTTCGTGTATAGGACCATATTCTGTCAAGACCTCAAACAACTGGTTCAGGAAATATTCATTGTAATCATCCACTACAAATTCAAATTTCGTTTGATTAGCGAACGGCCTGCCGGGAACTTCGCGCGGGATGGTCCGTTTAGTATATTTACTTAGATTTCCATATAAACCATCCGGGCTTTCTATCTGGAACAAATCGGCAGGCGAAAGATAAACACCTAACTTCAGTCCGTATTTCTGACAAGAAGCCGACAGGTCTTTCAGAACGTCTCCTTTTCCATCATCAAAACCGGAAGACATAATCCCGTGCTTTGTGTACCTACTCTGCCACAACACAAAGCCATCATGGTGTTTCGCAGTCAGGATAACCATTTTCATCCCGGCAGCTTTCATCGCCTCACACCATTGATCGGTATCGAGCTCTTTCAGATCGAATATTTTAGGATCTTCCATACCGTTCCCCCATTCCATCCGGGTAAACGTATTCGGCCCGAAGTGAATAAAAGCAATAAATTCATTTTGCAGTGCAGCCAACTGGTTCGGAGTCGGAACAACATGGGCCGCCTTTTCAATGATGAGTTCCTGACTGTCCCCCTCTTCAATCTTAATCGTATTTTGAAAAGGCATACCTCCTTCTTGCGTTTGCGAACATGCTGTAAAAAGCATTGTCCCAAGCAGAAAAGAATAGATTTTTTTCATGTGTGTGTTTATTATGATATGATAATTTGATCAAAAATACAGTATTAATCTTTGACTTAAAAATAAGTGCCGGGAAAAATCTACGCAAAGGTTTGCAAGGAAGGACTTTCCGGTTGTATTCACACACTGAATATCACCTCTACCTGCTATTTCACTCAGCAATATATTTTTAATCATTCCAAAAACAGTTCTACATCTCTCATCCGGCTTTCCGGCAAGACTTCCAGCTTTTGTATTTCACCATTTCTATATTCCACTTCCACAGTTGTGTTTTGAGGAGCATGCAACTTGAAACAGACATCTTTGTCTTTCGGCCAGCAAGGTAATACATGTATCTTGTTTCCTATAGTTTGCAATAACATCTCCTGCAAACCGATCATACCCGAGCCTCCCCAATTATGATCCGGTACCCAATCGTGCCCTGGCCCCCAAAACGTGGGGAAACGTCGTTCCGAATCCTTCAGTTTCTGCCTATTATACTGATACGCCTCCTCTACCATCCCCATCCGGGCATAAAAAATGCCGTCCTGATGCCAGCTGATTACCATATTCTTCGGGAAATTCCCATGTTTCCATGTGTTTCTGAATACAGGAATCTCACTACTGTTTATATCGTAACGGTTGAAAGGAAAAAGAGGATAAAACTGCGGACATTCCACATTCTGATACTTGATATAGGATTCTGCCGGTTTCACAACCGTATCACCCTCTATCACATCATAATATAAATCGGGCAATCGTTCCAGATAAGCGGAGAAATAGGCTCTGTCCTTATCCGACACAGAGTCGCTCCGCAACACCAGCAACGATTCCAGACAGGAACGGATACCGGAAACCAGATCCGCCGGATTTTTTGCACCCCGATAGGACTCGCACGAAGTAGACGGAAAGAAAACCAGCTTCCCGTTTTCATCCAACGTCTTCCCAGCCCTCATCTGCTGCCTTTTTTGATAATGCTCATCGAAGAAAATCAAGGCATTCTTGATAAAAGGCATATATTCATCAATATTTCTTCCGGTGAAACGATTATATTCCAAAAGCATATACGCATGTTCTACCTGTGATTCCCAATGATAAGAGATGGAACCGTTAGCCATAACTCCTTGTTCAACAGGCTCAAAATAGGTATTGACAGCTTTTATCTCAGGTGAGCCGAACGGTAATTCCTTCCCGCGCTGTCTCATTTTACTTCCTTCCCATCCCCATCCGGCACCAAAATCCAAACCTGCATCATTTGCATATTCACAATACACGGCCCCGTTATGTCCGAAATACTCCCGGACTTTTAACTGGGCACCGCGTAATCCTCTTTTATATAAATTGAACTGGGCAATCATCCCGTCAAAATCGCCACTCTTCAGCATAGGCCAGAAAAGGAGACGTTGGTTTTGTGCGGTAAAGACATCGCCGCCCCATTGGCGCCAATCAGGATCATGCTCCATTTTGGGGTCGACATATCCCGGATCGAATGTAAGGTTACCACCATTAAACTTGGATGGATATTCTCCATACATATTGCAGCCCAGCTGATAGCGGAAGAGTTGATAATTACGTCCAACTTCCCATAAACTACCTGTATCTTTCCGGGCCGGATCAGTGATAATCCAACTTTGGTTCCAGAACTGCCGCCACCATTCCGCATTTTTTCCCGGATTTCCTTTCTCCTTATCCACCAATGCTGCTTTTTCTTTTAAACGGGTTGTCCATTGGTTCATATCCGGAGTCTGTTCCCTGTGAGTAACAATCTGTAGATGATAATTATTGCTGGTTTCCTTGCTTTTCAAAGACCATGCTTTAAAATCAGTGTTACAATACCTTCCTTCCGTTACATCACCGGCTACCAGATTATCGCCAAACATAAAACCTCCGAACGTCAGATTACTGATAGTATTACAAATCTCATCTTTATATTTAGTCAGTTTCTGTTGCTCTATCATCACATCAGGTGATAATGTATTTTCCGCATTCCGATGGTAAAACAGGATACCGTTTTCCGAAAAAGCAATCTGATCTTTCTTCTTAATCACTTCCCCCGGATAACCTTCCATTCCAAAACATCCGAAACGACCTCTCTTTTCATTAGCCAACTCCCGATCCTCCGTTCTCCAGTTCTCATAAAAAGCTTCCATGGCTATTTTTTTATCCGAATGCAGATCGAAGTGAATGGATTGTGTAAAAATATCCACCCACATTTTAATATGAACCGATTCTTTATCTTCTTCACCGGCCGAAATCAGAATCGAACCGTCTTCCAGCCTGAGAGATTGTTGAAAACCAGTCACTCCGGCAAAAGGATTAGGCGTAAGACGTAAACGGACGCGCCCTAATTTCAGGTATTCGCCATTTTCACTAAAACTACCGCTTTTCTGCATATAAAACAGAATATCACCCGATTCAACCCAAACATTACAACCGATATCTCCTCCACCTAAAGGCATAGACTCCGAAGCATTCAATGAAGGTTGCTCCCAAGTAATATTATACATGTCGGTCCACAGGGTTTCATTAGCCATTTTCTCCTTGCTTTGACAGGATAATAATATCAGAAGAAAGATTAAGAATTGAAAACATTTTAGAGAATTCATGATATTGATTTTAAAATATTCGTTTATATATTCCTGCTCTGGTGATAAATAGACGGATATATAGAGACCCTTCCTCAAGAAAAGTCTCTATATTTTTATTTTTTTAATTATTTCATCCAACTCAATTGCCTCCAAACCTCAGGTGCATCATTCTTTTGAGGAATTCCGGGAGTACTTCGCCCTTCCTTGACATACTTAGTCATCAAAGCTTTAAGTTCATTGACAATTTCAGGATATTCGGCATACACATTATTAGTTTCTGCCGGATCATCCTTCATATTATATAGTTGTATGGAAGGTAAAGTTTTAATAAGTTCATCATCATTTCCCGGTTTTGGAAAACTCCATCCGCCTGAACTGGGAGATAAAAGTAATTTCCAATCGCCTTTACAAATAGTAAAGCCACCTCTAATAGAATGGTATACAGTTGCTTCACGTATTTTTGGTTTGTAATCTGCCTGGATCAACAGAGGCAATATATTATAGCTATCTTCTGCTTCGTCATCAGACAATTCATAGCCCGTTATACAAGCAAATGTAGCCATAAAATCAATCAGACTAATAGTCTGGTCTACACGATGATGATTAATTTCTGAAGGCCAACTGACAATACAGGGAATGTGGTGTCCTCCTTCAAATAAATCAGATTTCATTCCACGGAAAATATAACTAGGGTTATGCCCTTTTTCTGCAAGTAGTTTAAAATCAGCTTGTGGAGAACAGCCATTATCGGAAGTAAAGACAATTATTGTATTATCCGCAATATTATTATCTGCCAGTGCCTTCATTATATTCCCTACCACAGCATCCGATTGCATCACAAAATCAGCATATTTATTCAATTTCGACTGATCTGCAAATTCATCCGTCGGAACAATCGGTGTATGAGGAGAAGTTAACGGGATATAAAGAAAAAACGGATCTTCATTACTTGCTGCCTGAGTTATATACATAACAGCTTTTTCTTCTAAAGCAGGGAGAATTTCTTCCATTTTCCAATTAGCCAATCCTCTTCCGGGACGGGCATCCATTTCTTTACTAAGCGGATAATAAAAGTCCGGCATTCCTATTGTATGACGATTTTCAATAAAGCAATAAGGAGGATAGTTGGGTGCATCAACGCCAAAAAAATATTCAAATCCGACATCACAAGGTCCTCCCGTTATTTCTTTTGAAAAATCGAGATTATATGCATCAGGTGTATCAACAGGTTTCTCGCCATCTTTTGTAGGAAAATTCATACCTAAATGCCATTTTCCAATACAAGCAGTATGATAACCCTGATTTCTCAGCATACTGGCCATAGTAGTTCTATCTCCTGCTATCAAAGGTTTATCATACCAACCCAATACCCCATTTTTCAATGTTGACCGCCAATTGTAACGTCCAGTTAGTATTCCATATCGGGATGGAGTGCTGACTGCTGAAGAGGAATGAGCATCGTTAAATACAACGCCATTTTCGGCCATTCTATCCAGGTTGGGAGTTTTAATTCTCCCTTTTTCATTCAAATATGAAAGATCACCATATCCTAAATCATCAGCCAGGATAAAAACAATATTCGGTAATTTCTTATCCTGCGCTACTAAATGAAAGCCTATACCGACCATCATACTTGACAAAATAAGTATTCGTTTGTTCATTTTTATTAGATTTTATCATTAAAATCCCGAAAAACGATTTCTAAAGTTTTCCGGGATTTATACAAATTTCAAAGATCCTTATTCTTCCATCCAACTCAATTGGCTCCAAACTTCAGGGCCATCATTCTTTTGAAGAATTCCGGGAGTACTTCGTCCTTCTCGGATATATTCAAGAGTGTCCAGACATAAAGGGCTAACAATTCACCTGAACACTCCAAACTGATTATTACAAATTAATATCCCGGATTCTGTTCTATCACAGCTTCCGTATTCCGTTCTATTTCACTATATGGAATAGGCCATAAATTATGATGATTTTCTATTGATTTCCCGGTTACAGGATTATACTTCCGATTACGTTCCACTAACTTACCCATGCGACACAAAGTCAGCATACGAAGTTCTTCACCATATAATTCTCTCATACGTTCATCCAGTAAATAATCAATATCGACTTCATCTGCTCCCGCAGGCTCCGCATGCGCTCTTTTACGAATTACATTAATATCTGCGGTAGCGCTAGCCTTATCGCCTTTCATCAGATATGCTTCTGCACGAAGGAGATAAGTCTCGGCCAATCGAAACAGGTATTCATCTTTATAAGAAGAATTGGCACTATTACTCATCAGGTGTTCACCAAACATAGTCATTAAAGGATTTCCGTTGCTATCTCTCAACCAAAACTCTTCCGGGAAATTATTCATACGAGAAAATTTCGTTATAATCGGATACCACTGGCGGATAGAATCAGCCTGTTTAGAATATCCGTCTTTTACAAACCATTTTCCGGCTGCTGGAGAAGTGGAGTTATTGATTCTCACATCATGCATAATATTATATTCCGAATTACGAATATCATTTCCAGACCAAATCTCTTCAAAGAAATATTTAGTCGGTTGTACCCAACCTATTCCACGTCCCCCCATTCCATCTGTAATACCGGCAAAAGCTGTTGTTGCAACATCTTCTCCTGCTGCATTTTTAGCTGTAATCATAATATTCTGATAAAAAGGAATGATAAAATAACCACCCAGATTAGAAGAGGTCGTCGACCCACTATTCAAATAATCATATTGAAGTACCCAAAGCCCTTCCTTATTTCCGCTGGTTCTGTTTTGATTGTTAAGCCGGTACAGATCCCAATACACATCCCCCTCTTCGGCTTGACGGGAACCAAAGCGGTCAGTCATCAGACAAAGTTCCGGATGATTAATGACATCACTAGCTGTTTTAACAGCTTCATCGTACAGCCCCAAACAAATATTGATCTCCGTAAGCAGATGTAAAGCAAGTTGTTTATTTACTTTCCCATCTTTTACCGATTCAATATCAGGAAGTAAATTAACTGCGTCCTCCAAATCCTGCTTAGTCTGTTTGTATACCTCTTCACGTGTCGCACGAACGTAATCACGACGTGGAACTGTTACCTCTTCTAAAGTCAGAGGAACACCGCCAAATAAATGTGCCAGCATCCGGTAAGAATAAGCCCGGAAAAATTTAGCTTCTCCTTTAATTACAGACTTATTTTCATCATTAACCTGATCCGTTTGATCAATCCGGTTCAAAATAACATTGGCATTCGTAATAACGTCATACACTTCATTCCATATATTTTTCGGTATATTGGAAGTTGGAACCATTGTATTGACATAATCATTCAATTTAGCCGGTTTATAATAATCAGTAGAGTTATGAGCAAAATCAGTTGCATAATAAAAAGCCAATCTGCTATCCGGATCCATTTCCCAAAGCTGCCTTCTTACCCGATTATAAAGGTAATTCAATGAAGATTGAAAATGCTCGGTCGTGACCATAGAATCTCCGGAGAATAAAAATCCAACGGTTTCTCTTCCAGAAAGTCATCACATCCGATAAAGGTAAGCAGACTCAATAATAAGCTGATGCCATATTTTATTGTTTTCATAATTGCTGTGTTTTAAAATTCGACATTAAGACCGACTGAATAACTTTTCATAACCGGATAAGCATCTGATTCCAAGCCTTTGCCTGTTTCCGGATCCCATCCGTCCCAATCCGTAAAAGTCAGCAGGTTCTTACCTGTTACATATAGCTTTAATCTGTTTACATTAAACTTTTTCAAGAAAGAAGCCGGAACATTATAAGACAATGTAACATCCTGCAAACGGACAAAATTACGCTGGACATAAGGAGAAAAAGCATGTCCGCCCAAAGCCTCCGGATAATAACCGATCTGACGATAACGTGCATTGGGATTTTCCGGTGTCCAATAATCAAATTTAAACAGGTTATTCTGGTAGATATTATCCGGATTAGCCAGACTCTTACCTGGCTGACCATAATAATAATTCTTTCCTCCCTGTACGGAATTGATCATGAATTTAAATTCCCAGTCTTTATACCTGAATGAGTTTTGAATGCTAAAACGATAAGCTGGATCTGTATAACCCAGAATCTTTCTGTCCTTATCGGCCGTATATTTACCATCGCCATCTATATCCTCCACCTTATAAGTTCCATATTCAAAGCCTGAAGGAATCAAGCCGGCCTGTTTATCTGCCAGTTGCCACATGCCTATGATATTATAATCGTAGCACACACCATAAGGATGGCCTATAAAAATTTTGTTAGCTATCAGGTCATCTTCACGGCCATCGCCATCAGCATCATTACCCAAAATACTTTTTATCTCATTACGGTTGCGGGAAAAGTTAAATGTAACGTCCCATTGGAAATCTTTAGTCTGCACAGGTACACCTGTTACCGTCATTTCAAAGCCTTTATTACTCATTTTCCCAATATTCGTAGGAATTTTTCCAATGCCGTTGATTTCGGGAATTTCGATATTATATAACAAATTATTCGTTTGAGAAGTATAATACTCCAATGTTCCGTAAATACGGCTACCTAAAGCGCTAAAATCAACAGCCGCATTGAATGTATTCGTTGTTTCCCATTTCAAATCCGCATTGGCAAGCGATAAAATCCATTGCATTTGTTCTGCACTGGCACCATCTCCAAACAAATATCCTGAATTGTAAGTCGTATCATCAAATTTTACAGATCCAACTCCAGATCCCATCTTAGCTAACGTCTGATAACGTCCAACGGTACGATTACCATTCTGCCCATACGAAAGACGTAATTTCAAATTCTCTATCCAGTCGATCTTATCTTTGAAAAAATCTTCCTCACTAATACGCCAGGCTACCGCTCCGGATGGGAATACACCATACTTATGATTTTCTCCAAATCCGGAAAAACCATCTCTTCGAACCGTCCCCGTAAAAATATATTTATCGGCATAAGTATAACTTGCACGAAACATTGTATACAAACTGGATTCTTCCCAAGCTCCGGACTTCGCAGTCTGAAGATCTGCCTGTCCCGCACCAAGATTATTAAAACCTAAAGCTGAATTCGCATAATTAGTGGATCCGGCTTTAGTCATTTCATACTGCCGTTTTTCAATACCGTATACAAAAGTCGCATTTACAGCATGTTTTCCAAATGTATTTTTGTAAGTTAAAATATTGTCAACCGTATAATTGTAGGTACTATTATTTTCTTTAGAGCCTTCACCTGTAAAGTTAGATCCCCATTCATTAAAATTGAATAATTTATTTTCAATCAGATTTTGAGAGAAATTCAAACGATAATTCAGACCTTTGATAAACGGAAAATCTATATCCACATAAAAATTAGCAAACAGATTGTAGCGCTTATTTACATCATCCCGATCAAGAGATTGCAAAGGATTATTATAATATTTATAAGGCTGTTTGATCATGTTACCTTCTTCATCATACGGAGATACAATCGGAGGTAAAGCGATAACTGTACTCAAACTCGGAGCAACACCGGAATAGTCGCTTAAAGCAAAGAAGGACTGAACACCCACCTTTAACCAATTGGTAATTTTAGTATCTAAATTAACACGTATGTTATAACGTTTATAAGTATCATTAATCACCAGATTCTGCTGGTCGGTATATCCCATAGAGAAAAAGTAACTGCTTAATTCACTCTTTCCACGTACACTCAAATTATGATTCTGGATGTAAGGATGATCATTTGTCAATAAATCCCACCAATCCGTATTGGTTCCATTCAAATAACCATTCAACGTATTATTATCCATCATATGTTTCGTCGGGTCCCAATTAGGATTCATTTGCAGCATATCATCTCCGGTCCGGCTTTCATCCAGATAACGGTCAGCAACCTTACGTAGAAAACCATCCCTGTTTTCCGGATACATGTCTTTGTTTGTCGGAGACTGGAATGAATAAGAACCACTGTACTCAATAGTCGGCTTACTCATCGCTCTTCCTGTTTTCGATGTAATAAGGATTACACCATTACTGGCTTCCGACCCATAAATAGCAGCAGCACTGGCATCTTTTAATATATCAATGGATTCTACATCATTCATATTAATATCAACTATTTCACCACGGAATATAATACCGTCCAAGACTATCAGCGGAGAATTTCCCCCACTGATGGAAGTACGCCCGCGGATAGATATATCCGGCCCTTTTCCTGCCTCTGTGACCGCACCCACATTTAAACCGGGAACAGTTCCCTGCAAAGCTGAAGCCAAACTGATATTCGGGGATTCTTTTAATGTTCCCAAATCGGCACGAACAACAGAACCAGCCAAATCGCTCTTCTTTGCGGTACCATAACCAACAACGACCACCTCATCCAAAGCCTGCGTGTCATCTATAAGTGTAATGTTAAGAACGGTCTTTCCTTTCACACTCACACTCTGACTGAGATACCCGATAAATGAAAACTGGATAGTCGCATCATCGTTAACGTCTAAAGTATAGTTTCCGTCTACATCTGTAATAGAACCATTCGTCGTTCCAGCTTCTACGACATTGGCTCCGATTACCGGTTCACCTTTAGCATCGGTCACAACACCTGTGACTCTCTTCTTGTTCTGCTTTACATCCGGAAGAGCTTTGGAAAGTGTGATATAATTATTTTCAAATACATAATTAATATCGGCATTTTTACACATTTCCTCCAAAAGTTCTGCGACTTTGGCAGATGTCTTTCTAAAAGAAATCATCTTATCGACATCTACATCCTGATTGCGAAAAACAACCAGGTAGTCAGTCTGAGATTCGATCTCTTTTATAAACTGCTTAACAGAAATATTATTCTGTTTAATCTTGACTACTGTATTTTGTGCATCCATATCAGTTGCCATCAACTGAAATACACAGACAAATAAAAGAACCAGCGATATTCTCATAATCCTAAAAAAATCTTTAATGCTGTTATTATGCACAGCAAAATACTGTAACAAAGTTTTTCTTTTCATACATTTGTTCAATGTTTAAAGTGAATACTAAAATTTTACGTCTTGTGTTTACTTTACATCGGCGGCAGTTGTTGGTAGCTTCTGTCGCTTTTGTTTTCTTACTTGTGTTATTTCCTCATAAGCATCTCATTTTTAGTTTAACATGTTATTTACTCAAGGTTATAATATTTCGATCTTTATCTTTTTCGATTTTGAATCTCCGTATCTGTTGTAATACCCGGAATACATCATCCAGACTATCACGCTGCCTGAACTTTCCTGTATAGGTATCGTTAAACAGAGAAGTATCTTTAACTACAATCCTGACATCATAATATAGCTCCATTTTCTTCAGGATCTCAATCAAAGGTTCGTTCTCAAAAGCATAAATACCTTCACGCCATAAAAAATGATCTTCCAGGTTTATCGGTGAAACATGCATTTCCCCTTGAGAAACGGTAACCTGCTGGTCCGGTTTCAGAATAACCCCTTCATTTTCTTTATCCGGAAAAAACACTTTGACGGAACCTTCCAGCAAACTAGTCTGTATATACCCGGCATCCGGATAGCAGAAAACGTTAAACTGTGTCCCCAGCACCTTCATATCGACATCTTGTGTTGAAACGATAAATGGTTTTGAGGGATTTTTCGCTACATTAAAAAAGGCTTCTCCTTCAACGGTCACCCGTCTTTCCTTTCCAACAAACTGTGCCGGATAAACCAGTTTCGACTTCGCATTCAGCCACACTTCCGTTCCATCCTGCAAAACAAGTTGTGCACGCTGCCCGGCCGGTGTATATAAAGTATTCATTATATTGGCTGATAAATCCTGTTGCAGGCTATTCCACACATACCAATACGTCAATATACTTGATGAAACAACCAGTAAGGTAATAACAGCAGCATAACTGAATCGCCGTGACCACAATTTCAGGCGAACTCCACGTTGCTTCCTGGAAACAAACTGATTGAACTTATGTTTGCCGACCTCTCTGTTTTCCACCTGATGCCCCAAATTCAACAAGGCATACAGATTCTGATATTCTGCGAATTGTCTTTTCAGTTCTTCATTTGCTTCAACATCACGCAACAAAGAAACCCGTTCTTCAGGGGAAAGCTCCTCATAAAAGTATTTATATATTCGTTCGTCCATATTTTCCGTTTAGTAATTAGTAAACGGATGAAGGTATAAAAACCCCCAAAGAGGAAATTATTTTTTTAGTTATTCAAAAAAAATAAAAGAAGAGGCAAATAATCTTTTAACTCGGACTTGATTTTCTTATAAGCTATATTCATTTGGTTCTCAACGGTTTTAAGAGACAAATTCAATTCTGCGGCAATATCTTTCTGTTTCTTCCCTTCTATTTTACTTTTAATAAAAATCTCCCGACATTTTTCAGGTAACGAGTCGATTGCCTCTGAAATTATCTTTTCAACATCCTGCTCCGACAAAAGTGATTGGTCAAACAATTCCAAAGACGCCAGTTTCACATTTAAAGTAATCTGGTATTCTTCCTGCATTTGGTTTACCGCTTCTCTCACGGTTACTTTATGGCGTAAATGATCTATACATCTGTTTTTTACAGCAGTAAAAAGAAATGCGACTAAATTTATATTATAGGTAAGTAACTCTTTTTTCTCCCAAAGTTCTGTAAAAACATCCTGTACAATGTTTTCCGCATCTTCTTCGGACAAGACATATTCACGGGCAAAACATTTCATCCTGGAGAAATATGATACATATATTTCTTCAAAATCATACGGTATATTCCTCTTTTCTGTTAACATATCTCTCCCTCGGATAAATAAAATCCCGGAAAACAAAAGTAACTGTTTTCCGGGATTTTCCAAGGATTCAAAATATTATTCTTCTATCCAGCTTAGTTGCTTCCAGACTTCGGGACCATCATTTTTCTGAGGGACTCCCGGAGTACTACGGCCTTCCCTGACATATTTTATCATCAGTTCCTTCAGCTCTTTCACGATCTCAGGATGTTCTGCATATACATTTTTTGTTTCTGCCGGATCATCCTTCATATTATACAACTGAACCAACGGTAATGTTTTGATAACATCATCATCCGTACCTGGTCTCGGAAAACTCCAACCACCGGAACCGGGAGACAACAATAGCTTCCACTCTCCTTTACGGATCGTGAAATCACCATTGATCGAATGATGAACCGTAGCCTCACGGATAACATTACTTTCTTTCTCATTCAACAACAAAGGCAAGATATTGTAGCTGTCCTCACCTTCAGAATCTTTCAACTGATAATCGGCAACAGCGGCAAACGTCGCAAAGAAATCTGTCAGACAGACCGTCTGGCTTACCGTATGAGGTTTAACCTGTGCCGGCCATCTTACAACACAAGGGATACGGTGACCGCCGTCAAATAAGTCGGCTTTATGCCCGCGATAAATATAACTCGGATAATGCCCCTTTTCCTGTAGTTCATCAAACTTGGCCTGCGGACTGCAACCGTTGTCGGTACTGAATACCAATATTGTATTATCATCAACACCGGCATCCTTCAAGGCTTTCATTACCTTGCCTACCATATCATCCACCATCAGTACAAAATCGCCGTAAGGATTCAGACCGGATTTACCCTGGTACTCCTTGATCGGCAAGATCGGAGTATGAGGGGCCGGTAACGGGAGATACAGATAGAAAGGCTTGTCTTCCTTTGATTTATCATGGATATAATCCACCGCCCTGTTGATAAAATTAGGTAATGTCTGTTCATGATCAAAATCGGAAGCCGCCGGTCCCTTACGCCAATACTTCATACCGTCATTCACAGTCACCCGGTCAGGCAAAGCTGTCGGCATATCATTTTCCACATAAACATAAGGAGCCATATCCAGGGAAGCAATGATTCCGTAAAAATAATCGAAACCTCTTGTCGTAGGCCCGTTGGAGATAGGTTTGCTAAAATCCACACTATCCGGCCCTGCTTCTATATTATTCCAATCCCATCCGAGGTGCCATTTACCGATACAGGCAGTCTGGTACCCCTGATCCCTCAGCACAGAAGCGATCGTTCTGCGGTCCGGAGCGATCAAAGCCTTATTGTATCCCATCAATACACCGGATTTGAGATCGGAACGCCAATTATACCGTCCGGTCAACACGCCGTAACGCGAAGGTGTGCTGACAGACGAACTGGAATGTGCATCTGTAAAAACAACTCCTTCATTGGCAATCCGGTCGATATTAGTCGTTTTTATCTTGGAATTTTCATTCAATGCAGAAACATCTCCATATCCCATATCATCCGCAAAGATGAACACGATATTCGGCTTCTTTGCTTCCTGTGGCTGTTGTTGGGCACAACTGCTAAAGACTGCCAGGCTGCCTAAAGAAAGAAGCAGCCCGCGATTTTTGATTAACTTATTCATATCTCTTTCCATTTAAAATCCAAACAAAGTTGGATAATTCATTATTAATTAACTTTTATAATTTATCTTTGTATCAGGATGTTAAGAGGAAGTAGGCTCTGCTGAGGAGCAACC
>NZ_QSDP01000027.1:0-62286 GCF_003463685.1 Parabacteroides sp. AM58-2XD | reverse complement strand
AAAATACCATAATTTCCTGCGAATATCAATAAATATTAATATAAGCTCGATTGTATATTTGTGCAAGAGGCATAAGTATGTATTAGCTAACCATCTTCTTTATTAAATAAAACATTATGATACCACTTTATCAGGAATTACCATTTACGAGCAATAGCTATATAAACTTCTATAAAGAAGATTTGCCACATTTTATTGTTCCGTGGCATTATCATCCCGAAATAGAAATTATGTATATATTGGAAGGTACCGGAACACGTTTTGTCGGGGACCATATTGACAGATACCAGGAAGGTGATGTTTGTATGGTAGGACCGAAGTTACCCCATGAATGGCGGAATGATGATGAATTCTTTAAACAAGGTGCCGGACTGAAGGCGTCTTGCCTTTGTTTGTTCTTTCTAAAAGATATTTTTGAAGAAAATCTGATCCGCCTACCGGAAATGAACAATATTCGTCAGTTGATAGAACGTTCCAGGCGCGGCATTAAGTTTATGGGAAAATCCAGAGATACGATCGGTTCTTTCATCCAACGTTCGGTGAATGATACCGGGGCTGCCCGTATTACCAACTTTATCTCGTTACTGGAAATGATGGCGACGACAGACGAATATGAGTTGCTGGCAAGTGTCGGATTCACGGAATCTGTCAATTCTTCGGATTTTGAAAGATTCGATAAAGTATACCAGTATATGATGAAGAATTTTACAAAACCGATAAAACTGGAAGAAGTCGCTTCACTGGTTGGTTTGACGCCTAATGCTTTCTGCCGTTATTTCAGGGGACGTACCAAAAAGACATTTGTACAGTACTTGAATGATATACGTATCGGGCATGCTAAAAAGCTATTGATAGAAGGACGTATGAAGATTTCGACGTTAAGTATGGAGGCTGGTTTTAATAATTTGTCAAACTTTATTGAGCAGTTTAAACGCTCCACACAGATGTCACCGTCAGAATATCAGAAAAAGTTCGGAGTAAAAAACCGGAAAGTTATCTGATTTCAAAATTATGGTAAAATACCAGCATTATGCGCAAAAATAAAGAAAAGAAGTAGGATTAACTGACTATATCTTTGCCATATAGAAATCCGAGATATAGTTAACAGTTATAATTCTAATAATAGAAAGCCTATGGATACACAAGCATTTGAATAAAGAGTTTTATAGTGTAAATGCAAATTATCCCGTTTAAGTAATGAATATGGACAGAAGGAATTTTATAAAACAAACTACTATGGCAACTTTGGGTAGCCTTGCCTCTTTTGATCTGTTTGGAACTTCTTCTTTTAATGAGGTAGTTCCGGAAATGAATAAGAGAAAGATATTGCCCCGTGCAATTACCATGTGGGACTTTTCCTGGTTGGAACGTCGTTGGCCGGGAGCCGGTTACGAAGACTGGGATAAGGTGTTGGATGAATTGCTCGAACGTGGTTATAATGCGATACGTATTGATGCTTATCCGCATCTGGTTGCAGAGAATCCGACCGGGAAATGGATGTTGAATGAAGTCTGGAACCAGCAGGTTTGGGGAAGTCCGGATTTAAATGAAGTACAGGTCCAGCCTGCTTTGAATGAGTTTCTTACAAAATGTCGGGAACGCGATATCAAGGTAGGACTTTCTTCCTGGTATCGTCAGGACGTAGATGATACCAGGATGAAGATAACAACCCCGGACAAGATGGCTGATTGCTGGATATCAACTCTTAAATCGATAGAAGCGGACGGGCTGTTGGATACTGTATTATTTGTGGATCTGTGTAATGAATGGCCGGGAAATTTGTGGGCTCCTTTCTTTTCATCCCAATATCCGCATGTTGTATGGGGACAATGGTATAAGGAAGAGTCGCTTCAGTGGATGAAACATGCTTTGAATCGGATGAGGAAAGAATATCCGGATATGCCTTTCCTCTTTTCCTTTGATTATGGGGATGTTCAGAAATATGAGGAAGTAGACACTTCTTTCCTGGATTTGTATGAGCATCATATATGGATGGTTCATCAGAATAACAGCGAGTTTTATAAGATCGTGGATTATAAGGATGGACAGTTTTCTCCCGAAGCCTATAAGAAAGTGGTGAGATCTGCTGAAAAGCTTTACCGGGAGAAACCATTGTACTGGCAGAAGTTGCTGACCGATAAAATAGAACTGACAGGGAAAATCGCAAGAAAAACAGGACGGCCTCTTATTACTACAGAATGCTGGGGGATTGTAGATTATAAAGACTGGCCTCTGCTGAACTGGGATTGGGTGAAAGAACTTTGTGCTTTAGGAACAGTAGCGGCTGCTCAAACGGGGATGTGGGCAGGAATAGCTACGAGTAATTTTTGCGGACCGCAGTTTGCCGGTATGTGGAGAGATGTAAAATGGCATCAGGAATTGACCGCAATAATCAGGTCGGCTGTGTTGGATGAATCTATTGTCATGAATAATGAAATAGCTGCTAAATTATTGAGACGGCTTTAAGTTTCAGTTATCAAAAAGTCTCATGTTAAAATTTATATAAGCGAGAACATATTGTTCCCGCCAGGGGAATTACATTAAAAAAATAGTGATTAATCAATTAAATCAATTCTTTTATGGAAAAGAAAAATAGAAGTTTTTATCTGGTTTTCATTTCCGTTTTCCTGCTTTTAGGAAACCTGCAGGCAGAAGCTCAAACGGGAAGGACTATTTCCGGAATTGTTGTATCGGAGGTCGGTAATGAACCTCTGATAGGTGTAAACGTTGTTCAGAAAGGGACTACAAACGGTGCAGTTACGGACCTGGACGGACGATTTACCTTGACTGTTCCGGACGGAAGTATTTTACAAATTACGTATATCGGTTATCAGGAACAGTTATTGACCGTCAGGCCAAACATTGCAATCTATCAGGTTACTTTAAAAGAAGATTCGCAGGCTTTGGATGAAGTTGTTGTGGTGGGCTATGGCATTCAGAAGAAAAAACTGGTAACAGGTGCGACTGTACAGGTGAAGGGAGACGATATTCAGAAGCTGAACACGGTGAGCGCTTTGGGAGCTTTGCAAAGTCAGACTCCTGGGGTGAACATTACCCAATCATCCGGTATGCCGGGCGAAGGTTTCAATGTGACGATACGTGGTTTGGGTACAACCGGTTCTTCGGGACCTTTATACATTATAGACGGGGTTACCGGTGCGGATATCAATAATCTGAATCCTGCCGATATCGAATCTATTGATGTGCTGAAAGATGCGGCATCAGCTGCTATCTACGGATCACGTGCTGCGAATGGTGTTGTATTGGTGACGACAAAACAGGGGCGTGCCGGAAAAGCGACCATATCTTATGACGGATATTTTGGTGTGCAGAATGTATATAAAATGGTTCCGACACTGAATGCACAGGAATATGCGATGATACAGAATGAAGGTCGTTTAATGGATGGCCTGCCTGCTTATGATTTTAGTTCGATGGTACCCAACTGGGAAAGTTATGCCAATGGAACGAACAAAGGGACGAACTGGTTGGATGAAATGAGGAATGAGAATGCCCCGGTCCAGAATCATGCTCTGAATATTACCGGAGGAAGCGAACAGTCCGTTTATTCTATCGGTATTTCCTATACTTCACAGGAAGGTATTCTGGGTAAACCTGTACAGCCCAAGTATGATCGTTATACATTTCGTCTGAATACCGAGCATACCTTATTAAAAAATAAGGACTTTGATATCATTAAGTTTGGAGAAAATCTTACATATTCTTATACTGAAAAATCGGGAATCTCTATCGGCAACCAGTATCAGAATGATATCAATGGTGCGTTGAAGGCCAATCCGTTCCTTCCTATGTATGACGAAGACGGGAATTATCATTATGCACTGGATTGGGATCCTACCGGTGAAAACCCGGTTGCCCTGATGGATTATGCACATGGTCAGAACCTGACAAAGAAACATAACATTAAAGCGAATGCCTATGTGACTTTACAGCCGATCAAAAACCTGAAGATCAGGAGCAGCTTCGGTTTGACAATGGAAGCTAATTCCTATCGCAGTTTTAAACCGGTTTATGAGTTGGCTTCGAATGTGTATAATAAAGAAAATGAGGTGACTCAACGTATGTTATCAATTCCGGATGGCTTTGGGAAAATACGGTAAGTTATGATTTCAAAATCAATAATAATCATAATTTCAGCGCCTTGATTGGTCAGTCTATGGAACGGAGTGGTTTAGGTGACAATTTATCGGCTAGCAATGTCAACTCGATTTTTGATGACTTCGATCATGCCTATCTGGATAATACAACCGTTATCTATGCCGATAAAACGACAGTCGGTGGTTCTCCTTATATGAAAAATGGGATCTTACAGAAAAGAGGGATCGCTTCTTTCTTCGGCCGTATCAATTATGATTATAAGGAAACTTATTTGTTGACCCTGGTCATGCGTGCCGATGGTTCATCGAATTTTGCCAAAGGAAATCGCTGGGGTTATTTCCCTTCAGTTTCTGCCGGTTGGGTGATGAGTAACGAAGCATTTATGGAGCCGACGAGAAATTATCTCGATTTCCTTAAAATCCGTGCCAGCTGGGGACAAAACGGTAATCAGGATATCGATCCGTTCCAGTATCTGGCAACGATCTCGTCCCTGAAGTCCAATTATTTCTTCGGACCGGACAAGCAAACTATTTCTTCCGGGGCTTATCCCGATATTTTACCTAATAAGGATGTAACGTGGGAAACTTCCGAACAGCTGGATTTAGGTCTGGATGCCCGTTTCCTGGGTAGCCGTCTGGGACTTTCATTCGACTATTATATAAAGACAACCAAAGATTGGTTGGTACAGGCTCCTATTCTGGATTCCTACGGTACGAACGCTCCTTATATCAATGGCGGTGATGTTCGGAATAAAGGTATTGAACTGGCTTTGAACTGGAATGACCATGTTGGAGATTTTACTTACGGGGTAAACCTGAATTTGTCGCATAATAAGAATGAAGTAACCCGTATTGCCAACTCCGAAGGAATTATTCACGGAAGTCCGAATATTCTGAGTGAAGGTACAACGGAAATGTACCGGGCACAGGAAGGATACCCGATCGGTTATTTCTATGGATATAAAACGTTGGGTGTTTTCCAGAGTGAAAAGCAGATTGCAGAATATACAGGAGCAAAATTGTCAGATACAGCTCCCGGTGACTTGATTTTTGCAGATACGAACAAGGACGGTGTGATTGATGATAAAGATAAATGTATGATCGGTAACCCGCATCCGGATGTTACAATGGGATTGACACTGAACTTCGGATATAAAGGATTTGACCTGGGGATAACGACAAATGCTGTATTCGGTAACCAGATCGCCAAGTCGTACCGGTCGTTTACAGACCAGCCGAAAGAAAACTATACAACAGACATTTTGGGCCGCTGGCATGGTGAAGGCACTTCCAACCGCTTGCCTCGTGTTGCATCCGGGACGAATGTAAACTGGCTGTACATATCGGATATATTCATTGAAGACGGGGATTATTTCCGTATCCAGAATGTGACTTTAGGATATGACTTTAAGAAACTATTCCCCCGTATGCCGTTAGGTCAGGCCCGGTTGTATGTGACAGCTCAGAATCTGGCAACCTTTACCAAATATTCAGGAATGGATCCGGAAATCGGATATGGTGCTGATAAGAGTTGGGTGTCCGGTATCGATGTCGGCTTTTATCCAAGTCCGAGAACATATATGATAGGTGTTAATTTAAAATTCTAATCGATTTAAAATATGAAAAAGATAGCATTTCTTTCATTACTTGTATTCCTGTTTACAGGTTGCGACGGTTTTCTGGATTCAGAAAATCTGGTGAAAAAGGATACGTCGAGTTTTCCGGAAACATCGCAGGATGCATTGGATGCGTTAACCGGAGTGTATTCCATATTACCATCAGTAAATGTAAACCAATGCACTTTTCTGGTATCCGAATTGCTTTCGGATGACCGTCTGGGAGGTGGAGCTGCCGTAGATAGAAGCTGGGCAGCAATGGATCAGCTTAAAAAGATAAATGACGATATGTTCCCGGATTTCTGGAAAAAAATGTATCAGGGGATTTTCCGTTCCAATATGCTGCTGGAAACTCTCGATGTGGTAAAGACATGGGAAAAACCGGAGTTGAAGGATCAGATAGCCGCTGAAGCCCGATTTCTGCGTGCTTACTTCTATTTTGAATTATGCCGTATGTTTGGAACGGTACCTTTGGTTCTGACGACAGAAGCTGTGAATAATCCGCGGGCCGAAGCCAGGGAGTTATATGCTCAGATGGCGGATGATTTGAAATATGCCATTCAGACGTTGCCGGATAAAAAATATGAAGTAAAAGACAGCCAGTTGGGACATGCAACGAAATGGGCTGCCGAATCATTGATGGCACGTGTCTATTTATTTTATACCGGATATTATAAGCAGGACGCCCTGCCATTGACTGAAGGCGGTTCTGTGACAAAACAAGAAGTGATCAACTGGTTGGATGACTGTATTAATAATAGCGGTCATGGGCTGGTTTCCAATTTTGGTAATTTATGGCCTTACGCAAATTCCGCTACGGCTCCTGATTATAAGTTCGCTACAGATAATAACCTGAGTTGGGTGGGAGATGACCTGAATAACGAAACGATCTTTTCCATTAAATATTCTGCAATGGGAAATCATTCTACCAGTATTTATTATGGAAACCAACCGGTACTTTATTTCTCCATTCGTGAACAACCGAATTATGAGAATATATTTCCGTTCGGACAAGGTTGGGGAGCAGGACCGGTCAGTACAAATCTGATAAGCGACTGGGAGATAAGCGAACCAAATGACTTCAGGCGTGCCGCTTCTATCTTGGACGTAAACGATCCGGATGAGAATATAAAAAGTTATACCTGGGGAGCCAGTATGCAGATACAGGAAACAGGTTATTGGCAGAAGAAGTATATCGCAATAAACGCACATCAGGCAAAGTCGGACGGAACGACAGCTTGTGTAAATTACAGTTGCATATTGTATGGACGAACTCCTGACTTCCAGATCGATAACACACAGGATCAGGTGATCATCCGCTTTGCAGATGTATTGCTGATGATGGCAGAGTGAAACAGGATGTCAGTTATTTGAACCGGGTACGTGAACGTGCCGGTTTAACCCCTCTGGCTGCTTA
Source organism: Parabacteroides sp. AM58-2XD (assembly GCF_003463685.1). Lineage (NCBI taxonomy): Bacteria > Pseudomonadati > Bacteroidota > Bacteroidia > Bacteroidales > Tannerellaceae > Parabacteroides > Parabacteroides sp. AM58-2XD. Next base: position 55,135 of record NZ_QSDP01000027.1, on the reverse strand, counting down.
TACGGATAGGGCATTGCAGAATGAACGCCGTTGGGAACTAGCCTTTGAAGGTTCCCGTTATTATGATTTGCTTCGTTGGGGCATTGCAGGCGAATCCCTTGAAAAACAGAACGGCGTAAAAGTTAAGAATAATGGAGTGGATGATGTGATGAATATGGGTAATCTGACACAACGTATCCAGGAAACGGGAGGATTCATGCCTATACCCAAAACACAGATTGATTTATCGGCCGGCGTACTTGAACAAACTCCGGGATGGGGTAATGATGCATTGTATTAATCAAACAGTTAAATGAAATTATATGAAAAAGATAATATTCGCTCTTTTTTCGCTGCTGGCAATGTTTCAGTTGTCTTGTAATCCGATAGAAGAGGAGCATAAACAAGGTAGTGTGATCGCGGAAAGCGAGTTGAAGTTGGATGTATATCCGCTGACAGAGGGAGGAAATAAGATTGTTATGATCAATAATACTCCGATGGTCGGATCTCATTGGAATTATGGTTCAGGCATCTCTGTGCGTCAGCAAGATACGGTACTGGTCCCGTTTTTGGGTGAGAAAGAGATCGTTTTCACCGGAATATGTGCCGGAGGAACCATTTCTACGACCCGTAAGGTGACCATTGACAATATTCTTTATCCGATAGAAGATGAATGGGCCATTTTTGCAGGAACGGATAAAAATGGTAAGGACTGGATGTGGGATTATACAAGTCCGGACGATGTCGTTTGGGGAAATGGCGGCTATCCCGGAAATACCGCTCCGGCCTGGGCAACGATCAAGGCGGGAGATATGGATGATCAAGATCCGGAAGTCGGGAAAGACGGCGTTATGCATTTCGACCTGAACGGTGCTGCCAATTTTACGAAGATAAGTCAGACCGGAAAAGTTGTGGAGAAGGGTAGTTTTAAGTTTGATATGACTAAACAAAAGGTGATGGCTGACGGAACTCCCTGGTCTATCGGTACATTGACAATTGTGGACGGAACGATCCTGAAAGGAGTTTCTCCGAACGAAGGAGGGAAAACGGTTCATGAATTTGACATTCTGAAGTTGACCGAAGATAAATTGGTCCTGGCGCATGTCTTGTCTAATGGTTGGGAAGCGTGGTTCTGGTGTTTTAAAGTGAAAAAATAAGAAGGAAAGGTGTGATAGATCATGAAAAAGATAGTTCTGCTTTGTATTTTATTCTGTCATTGCGTTTTAGCTTCGGCCCAATATGAACGGGCTGAGCGATGGGAAGAAAAGATTCAGGAGTTAAGGGATAAAAACAGTAAGGAAGGAATCCAACAAGGTTGTGTTTTATTTATAGGTAGCTCTACGTTTACACGATGGGGAGATACACAGAAGTATTTCCCAAACTCGGTGGTTGTGAACAGGGCATTCGGTGGTTCCATGATGTGCGATCAGATCTATTTTTTCGATGAAGTTGTCAAGCCTTTTAATCCTCGCCAGGTCGTTATCTATGAAGGCGATAATGATTTGAATGAGACGGAGACTACTCCTGAACAGTTTATGGAAGATGTCATTTGTATGAGCCGTCTCATTCATTATCATTATCCGGAATGCCGTATTCTGCTTGTTTCCATCAAGCCTTGTCCGGCCCGGGTGAACTCTTTTGAGAAATACAAGAAAGCCAATCGACTGATGGAAGAATATGCTGCATTGTATGATTATATGGATTATGTAAGTGTCTGGGATAAATTTGTCGATGAGAATGATTGCCCTATTATGGAATACTTCAAAGAAGACCATATTCATATCACTCCTGAAGCATATCTTCTTTTTAAAGAAGTGATGGAAGATAAATTGTTGAAAAAGTAGGTAAAACTATGATAAAGATATATTGGTTATGTTTGCTGGCATTCCTGTTGATCGGAGCGTCAGTACAGGGGCAGAGTAACTTGAATTTCGGACGGACCGTCAGGCAACAGGCTGATGAACTTCCCCGTTCAAAAGCCGGAAAGATTATAACGGAAAGGAAAACCTACCAAGCTGTATCCGGACAGTTACAAAAGGATGAAGAAGGTAATTTCCTGCTTTCCGGCGGTTGGGAGATGATCGAAGGATATAAGCTGGCAGGAAAAGGTATGTCTTTGTGGGATACCCGGACAAATGCCGATGAATGGTATAATGCGGTTGTGCCGGGAACGGTCCTTACCACACTGGTCGAACAGTCGGTATATCCGGATCCTTATTATGGCCTGAATAACTTACTGATACCGGATACGCTTTGCCGTATGGACTGGTGGTACCGCATCTCATTCGAGATACCTCAGACGATGAAGGATACGGACTATCAGATATTACTGAACGGTATCAACTACAAGGCGGATATCTGGTTGAACGGCATCCGCCTGGGTACAATGAACGGAGCCTTTAAAAGAGGCTTGTTTCCCGTGGCCGGTTTGTTGGATAAACAGGGAATGAATACATTAGCCGTTCATATTTTTCCACCCAATAATCCGGGTATTCCGTTTGAAGAGAATAAGGAATGGTTTGGCGGTAATGGTGGTGCCCTTTGTCTGGACGGACCGACTTTTATCTCTTCGGAAGGATGGGACTGGATACCCGGTATCCGGGACAGGAATATAGGTATCTGGCAGGATGTCAGACTGGTTCCGGTAGGTGATGTCCTGATGGAAGATCCTCAGGTCATCACAGATCTGCCATTGCCGGATACGACTTATGCCGATATTAAAATTAAAACGCGGTTGGTGAATACAACCCCTGAGACACAAACGGTTTCCGTGAATGGAAAGATAGGAGATATCTCTTTTTCACAGGAAGTAATACTGAAACCTTCCGAACAAAAAAATATAAGTTTCACACCGGAGCAATTCGGACAACTCCGTATCCATAACCCTGCTTTATGGTGGCCGAACAGTTATGGGGCACAGGCTTTGTATAAATTATCCCTGACTGTGGCTCAAGAGGATCAGGTAAAGCAAAAGAAAGAGATCCGTTTTGGTATCCGGGAACTTTCTTATGAACTGATGGCACAGACAGCCGAAAAGGAAAATATACGTTTTCAGTATAGCCCTACGGATGTAGAGGAAGGAAGATCTTTGTTTGATTATAAGAAACGTGTACCGGTGGAGAACCCGGCTTTTTCTTCGATAGTCATTCCTTCGTTAACTGACGGAGCAATACAATATCTCCAGAAGGAGACCACTCAGCCGGAAAATCCTTTCCTGACTATTTGTGTAAACGGAAAGCGTATCTTCTGCCGCGGGGGAAACTGGGGAATGGATGATGGTATGAAACGGGTAACCCGTGAACGGTTGGAACCTTATTTCCGTTTGCATAAGGAAGCCAATTTTACCATGGTGAGAAACTGGACCGGAGAATCTACGGAAGAATTGTTTTATACTCTTTGTGATGAATACGGTTTGCTCGTTTGGAATGACTTTTCCATTTCGACTCAGGGATACAACCTGGAACCGTTGGATGATGAATTATTCCTTGCCAATGCCCGGGATATTGTCCTTCGTTTCCGTAATCACCCCTCTATTGCCATCTGGTGTCCGCGTAATGAAGGATATGCTCCGGAAATATTGGAAGACGGTTTTCAGAAGATAATCAATACCGTGGATGGTACCCGGCATTATCACGGGAACTCCAGGGATTTGAATCTTTGTTCAAGCGGTCCGTGGCACTACATTGATAATCAGCTGGAGTATCTGACCGGAAAAGCGGATGGTTTCAGTACGGAGTTGGGAGCACCGTCCGTACCGACCGTCGAAACTCTTCGCAAATTTATACCGGAAGAAGATCTATGGCCTATCGGTGATGTTTGGTATTACCATGATTTACACTATGAAAGTTTCGATTGGAAGAACTATATCCGTGATGTGGAAAAGTTAGGACAGGCTCCGTCACGTAATGCGGATGAATTCTGTTCACGTGCCCAGTTCATTAATTATAATCTGTATCGTAATATGTTTGAAGCTTGGAATCAGAAAATGTGGAACTATGCCAGTGGTCTGTTGTTATGGATGAGCCATCCGGCATGGCCAAGTATGATCTGGCAGACTTATTCATATGATTATGAGACGCACGGTTCATTCTATGGAGCGAAGAAAGCCTGCGAACCGATACATGTCCAATGGAATTCAGTAAACAAAAAACTACAGGTCGTTAATACGACACTTGAAAACATGCCGGGTGCGAAAGCCTTATTTAAGGTGTACGATCTGAAAGGAAAGCAATTGTATGAGAAAAAGATCTCTGTGGAGTTAGAAGCAAACAAGCTGACGGACTGTATGGAAATTACTTTGCCTCCGGAAATCAGAGACGTTTCGCTCGTCCGGACCCAATTATCTGACCGGCGGGGAAAGATCGTTTCGGAGAATGATTATTGGATCAACCCTTCCGAACCAACCGATTTCTCTGTTTTACAGGAAGGAGGAAAATCAGAACTCCGCATAAAATGGAATACACCGAAGATAAAGGATAATAAGATATTGATCCGGGCAGAGATAAAAAACAACTCGCAAAAGATCGCTACCGGTATCAAAGTGAATGTGCGGGACAAGGAATCGGGAAAGTCGCTATTGCCGGTATATGTTTCTGATGGTTATTTTAACCTGCTACCGGATGAACATAAACAGGTCAGTATAGAAATTCCCGAAAATCTGGCCGGCAAGGAGTTTTACGTATCGGCTGATGAATGGATCAGATAATGAAGAAAATCAATGTGACAAAATAATGATTATGAGAACAAACAAGGTTTTTATACCCGAAGTCTTTTTTACCAATGATTGTCTTACAGGAGAAGATGTTGTGAAATCAACTCGTGTATTGGGTGATCTGGACGGGGTATTCCAGGATAAAGAGGCATATGGGAAGATGAATAAAGAACAGGCCGTTTATCATGTCAGCAGTTATCTCCCGGTTTTGGAGAATACCCCCGGTGGCCTGTTCATGGGTATTACGACACTTTATCCCGGTAAGGTCGGGCAGGAGTATTTTATGACGAAAGGACATTTCCATTCCAACAGCGATCGGGCAGAGTTTTATTGGGGGGTGGAAGGTGAAGGCTTCCTGATCCTGATGGATGAACGAAGGAATGTATGGGCTGAACGGATGTTTCCGGGAAGTCTTCATTACATCCCGGGGAAAGTCGCACACCGGGTAGCCAATACCGGGTATCAGAAATTGGTATTTTCCGCCTGCTGGCCTTCTGATGCCGGACATGATTATGCGACAATTGCCGATGCAGGGTTTGCCCGGCGTCTGGTGGATGTAAACGGAGTTCCTACTTTAGTTTAAAAGGATATGATTAAATATACTATTGGAATCGATTTGGGAGGTACCTTTATAAAGATCGGCTTGATCCGCTCCGGTAAAATTCTGCATTTTACTGTTTTACCGGCAGACTCGGAAAAAGGACTTCGGATCAATCTACCTAAAATAAAGGATGCAATCAATAATTTGCTGCATAACAACGAAGTGCATACTTCTGAGTTGGCGGGAATCAGTCTGGCATTTCCCGGTATCGTGGATGTAAAACACTGCCAGGTGCTTGCTACGAACGAAAAATATGATGATGCGTGTGAGTTGAATCTACAACTTTGGTGTGAGTTGAATTGGGGAGTCCCTTTTTATATGGACAATGACACCCGGATGGCGACAGTTGGAGAATGGGAGTGCGGAGCGGCTCGGGGACTGGATAATGTTGTCATGATGACGATCGGAACCGGGATAGGCACCGGAGTCATTCTGGATGGCCGTGTCCTGTATGGTGAACATTATCAGGCAGGTTCGTTAGGCGGTCATTTTGTTGTCGATTATAAAGGACGAAAATGCAGTTGTGGAAATGTCGGATGCGTAGAAGCGCTTTCTTCATCCTTTTTTCTTTCTTCTATTATAAAGGATAATACAAAATTGACAGCTTCGTTCAGGGACAAGGCTGACTGTTATGACTTTGAAGAAATATTTAGTCTGGCATCCCGGGGAGATATCGATGCTTTGCTTGTGAGAAACGAATGTATGGATGTATGGAGCGCTGCAATTGTGACCTATATACATGCTTATGATCCACAGGTCATTGTGCTGGGAGGAGGAATTATGAAAAGTAAAGATGTCATATTGCCTTATATTCGTGAACGGGTGGAACGGCTGGCCTGGTGTCCCACGGAAAAAGTAAAGATTGTAGCATCGGAATTAGGAGATAATGCAGCAGTGTTGGCGGCAGAATATAGTTTTACCAATAAAAGAAGAAAGAATGAAATTTTATCTGCCTGATCGTTCCGGTCACGATTTTGTATTTGATCCCGGACTCGATATAAAATTAACCGGAGATCCGATAGGCTTTTCTTATGGTCCCGGAATTTTCGGACCAGAGGTAGAAACACGCAGGTTGAAGGATATTTCCGGGAGTTTGATGAACCCTGATTGTGATGGTCCTGATATAGTCTATTCGATAGCCATGGATGTCGGTAAAGTCGTGCATCGGGAATTACTGAAATCCATGCATCTGCTATACGGAGTTGTAACGTATGCAGCCGGTAAGCTGGGGACGGAACCTATCCGTAGCCAGGGACATATTCATAAAGTATCCCCTTTCAGTAACTGGTCTACTCCGGAAGTGTATGAGATATGGTCCGGTGAGGCGATTATTTATATGCAGGAATATGCCGGAGACAGTCCCGGACGCTGTTTCGCCGTTTATGCCGGACCGGGAGATGTAGTAGTAGTTCCTCCTTACTGGGTACATGCTACTATCAGTGCAAATCCGGACAGGCCGTTGACCTTTGGTGCCTGGTGTGACCGTGAATATGGGTTTGTGTATGATGATGTTAGAAAACATAAAGGTATAGCCTGGTATCCGGTGTTCGACGGATCGGATGAGATTCAGTGGCAGGTTAATCCTTACTATCTGAAATCGGAATTGATATGCAAATCTCCGTCGGATTATTCGATGTTGGGGATAAAAAAAGATAAATCTATTTATCGTACTTTTGAGGAGGAACCGGATACTTTTCTGTTTGTCCCGTCTCCGCAGATAAAAGAAGATTGTTGGAAGGAATTTGTTCCGTAGAAACATTTATATATAAATTTAATACCATGAAAACAGCGCATAACAGGATGTTGATTTATGTCATAGCCATTATTGCGGCAACCGGAGGTCTGCTTTTTGGCTTTGATACGGGAGTGATATCGGGAGCTATTCCTTTTTTCCAGAAGGATTTTGGAATAGACAACGGAATGGTTGAACTGATTACGTCGGCAGGGTTGTTGGGAGCCATCCTGGGGGCTTTGTTCTGTGGTAAACTGACGGACCGGTTAGGACGCAGAAAAGTGATTTTGGCATCTGCCGTTATTTTTGCGGTTGGGGCAGTCTGGTCAGGGATTGCTGCCGATGCCTGGAATTTAGTATTAGCCCGTCTTTTTCTGGGAGTAGCCATAGGCGTTTCCTCTTTTGCCGTTCCTTTATATATAGCTGAAATTTCACCGACAAAAGTGAGAGGTACGCTTGTCTCCATGTTCCAGCTAATGGTTACGATCGGGGTGTTGGTCTCTTATTTATCAGATTTGTATTTTGCGGATGAAAGCGATATGACTTGCTGGCGGCCGATGTTTTATGTGGGAGTTATTCCGGCTTGTATCCTTTTGATTGGTATGTTTTTTATGCCGGAAACTCCGCGTTGGCTGATGAGTCAGGGAAGGCATGACGAGAGTATCCGCATTCTGAACAGGATAGAAGGGGAAGAGCAGGCAAAGATTTCTTTTCGGCAGATGCAGGAGGAGATAAAAAGAAGTGGAGCGGAGAAGTCCGGGTGGAGAGAGCTTTTACAGCCCTGGTTGAGGACACCTCTTATTATTTGCATAGGGATTATGTTCTTCCAGCAATTTGTCGGGATCAATACAGTGATCTATTATAGCCCTAAAATCTTTCTGATGGCAGGTTTTGACGGGGCTGTTGCTGCTATATGGGCCTCTGTCGGGGTTGGATTGGTCAATGTTATTTTTACGGTTGTGTCTGTCTATTTTGTCGACCGCCTGGGAAGAAGAAAACTTTATTTTATAGGATTATCCGGAATTGTCGTTTCGCTTTTACTGTTAGGCTTGTGTTTTGTTTATGTAAATCAGTTGGGCGATTCTGTAAAATGGGTGGCTATTTTACTTATATTCTGTTATGTAGCATTCTTTGCCATCAGTATAGGACCTCTAGGATGGCTGATTATTTCGGAAATCTTCCCGTTGAAGTTACGTGGGCTGGGAGCTTCCCTTGGTTCACTTTCCGTCTGGCTTTTTAACAGCATTGTCTCATTTACCTTCTTTAAGATCGTAAAAGCGCTGACAATACCGGGAAAAGAAATCCTTATGGAAGGAGAGGACCTGGGGAATCCTGCCGGTGCTTTCTGGTTTTACGGAGGGATTGCTTTTCTTGCGCTGATCTGGGGGTATTTTTATGTTCCTGAAACAAAGGGCGTCTCTCTGGAACAAATAGAAAGTTTCTGGCGGAAGAGGGAAAGTCCCCGTAAGCTGAAATAATTCTTATATTTGTAGGGAACATAAAAATGTAGCCAATGACAGAGAAAGAAAAATGCCGTCAGGGTTTGTTGTATGATGCCAACTACGATGCTGAATTGTTGTCGGATCGTGAGAAAGCGAAAGAACAGCTTTACGATTATAACCGTCTGCGTCCTTCTCAGCAGGAGGAAAAGACGCAATTACTGAAATCTTTTTTGGGTAAAACAGGAAACAACCTGATCATCGAACCGCCTTTTGCCTGCGATTACGGATATAATATTGAAGTAGGAGAGAACTTCTATGCGAATGTAAACCTGGTTATCCTGGATGGGGCTAAGGTCTGTATCGGTGACAATGCTTTTATTGCCCCGAACGTTGGAATTTATACTGCCGGTCATCCGTTGGATGCAGAGCAGCGAAACCGTGGTCTTGAATATGCTCGTCCCGTAACTATCGGACATAATGTCTGGATCGGTGCCGGTGTAAATATCCTGCCGGGAGTAACCATCGGTGATAATACTGTGATCGGTGCCGGCAGTGTGGTAACAAAAGATATTCCATCGAATGTATTGGCGGTAGGGAATCCTTGCCGGGTGGTCAAAGAGATAAAGTGATTTCAAAAAAAACATCGTTCCGGTGATACTTGATGATCTGCGGAACGATGTTTTTTCAGATGGAGATATAAAAACTTACAGTTAGCGTACCAGCGGTTGCCATTTCATATAGGTTCCCGTTCGCCACAGCCATTCCATCGGGCCATAACGGAAACCTTTCAGCCAATAATGACTGATTGCAATTTGTATGCCTGTATAAGCAAGGCAAACCAATACGCTCAGGAAAACTCCCAAATGACTCCAATCCAATCCGAAACCGGAAAAGATGAAGACACCGGCCACAGACTGTACGATATAGTTTGTCAACCCCATACGGCCGTAACTGACCAACGGTTCTACAGCCCGTTGTACTTTTTGTGAACGATAAACTTCCATTACAATGATTACCCACAGATAAGCGGTCAGCAGATTGATCAGATTGGTGGTAGTCGATCCCATCCATGAATAGAAAGAAACTTCTCCCCAGGCAACCGCCGGAATATAAGGTCTCGCTACGTAAAGCAGACCTAATAATACGAGGGCTGCCAATGCCCAGCGATTTAACCGTTTCCGGAATTCATCCATACGTTCGAATAAACGGATACGCCCTACAATAAGCCCTAAGATAAAAAGTCCTAAAGTCTGGTAAATACGTCCGCTCGATACCTGGAATCTCATTTTACCGACCAGTCCGCTCCAGGCGTTATTCTTTATCGTTTCAGATAAAGTAGGAACTTGCCGGGGACCTGTTGGACGGGATGCAGGTCTGGCAGTAACCTGTTCCACCTGCTCTATAGCCGGTGCCGTCAGACTTTTATAGACTACCGGTACAAGTGAGGCGCCTCCCAGGAAAAGAAACAAGGTGATACCTGCCAGTAATTTCGTCGGCCATTTATACATTAATACCAGCACGAAACCTAATATCGCATATATCAGCAAGATATCCACACGAACAATCAAACCATGCAAATAGCCAATCACTGCCAGTAATAACAATCTCCACAAGAAACGTTTCCGGAAATCGAGCCCTTTCTTTGCCGCCCGGTCCATCTGGATAAAGAAACTTAAACCGAACAGGCAAGAGAAGATAATGAAGAATTTGCCGAAAACCAGATAATTTATAAACCATCTGAAAATCTCATTCAGCGTTCCTTCCCATGGGAACATTGCTTGGGGGGCCATTGTCCCTATCGCTCCAAAATGTTGCATGGCATGAATCAGGCAGATACCGATCAGTGAAAAACCACGCAGGGCATCAATTACTGTAATACGTGCGCCGGGTGAGGTTGATGTCTTATTTATTTCCATTTTATTCGTTTGTAATTAATTTTCATTGACTCTGTTTGATTCTCAACAACCATGCTTCTACATCATCTGGACCATTCGGCATATCTATCCCGGCATCATCATTTTGTGGTTCACGGATATTCTCGGGATCGAGATCTTCGGGTAATGTTGCCGGAATATGAATAGACTCAGGCGTTACCTTATAAATCTTTTGCATCGATTCGTTCAGGTAAGTCGTAGCACCGTAAGTAATAAACGGAATGATTACCTTATTGCCTAAATCATAATTTTCGAGGAATGTACAGACCACCATCGCCGGTTGATGCCACCAGCAAGGTGATCCGACGAATATCGTGTCGTATTGTGCAATCGCCTCTTTGTCGGGAAGGTTTGCTACACCGGGGCGCAGGTCGTTATATGCTTCGTTTTGTATCCGTTCGGTATCATCATAAGGATTCGTCGCATACGGATCGGCTGCATTAATACGGTATATGTCAGCTCCGGTCAGTTCGGTAATACGTTCGGCTATCGCCTGTGTCGTGCCGGTTGCCGAGAAATAGGCCACTAATGTTTTACTGTTCCCGGAAGGCAGGTCGGAAGACTCTGGCTGTTCCGTATCCGGAAAAGAGGTATCATTATTCTCTGAGCAGGCACTTATTGTTGTTGCGGAGAAAAGTAAAAGCGAGATTAATAATAAGTTTTTCATACTGTTCTATTAAGATGTTATTTGTCTAATTTATTTTCATGCAACCATTCAGCCAATAAATCGGCTATCTTGACATTATTAAGATCGGACATCATACTATTATTCTTTATAATCATTATATTCTTCATCTGTCACCGGATCATACCATTCGGTCGCACCCAGTGAAACCTTTGTGTTGATGGCAATATGTGTAAACCCGCTGTCGGGGGCCGCACCGTGCCAATGTTTCACATCAGGAGCAATAGCTATAACATCTCCGGGTTTAAGAACCTGAATCGGTTTCCATTTTTCCTGATAATATCCTTTACCGGCAGTCGCAATCAGAATCTGGCCTCCCGGATGTGAATGCCAGCTGTTACGGGCTGACGGTTCAAATATGACATCGGACACTACCACGTCAAATGTTTTGCTGTCGGTCATCAGACGTTGCAGATAAGCCGTTCCATTGAAATTTACTCCTTCTATGGCATTTCCCTTCGGAAATATCGCCGTCACCAAAGATGTATCGGCAGTTGCAGTTGCCGTTTTATCGGCTTGTTTGGAAGTGCAGGCGCTTAATATGGCAACCCACAGCACTAATATACTTATTTTCTTCATATTGGATATTTATTTGAGGGGTTATTTATTTCTACTTTTATTTATCTGGTACAAAATTACCTGATATAAACCATCCGGAACAGGCATAAATTACTGATTCATGTATAATTATTACTGATATGAGTAAATGTGTCTAGTTTGCCTGATTACAAAAGCGCACGCAGTAATTGAGTAGCAACTCGATATGCGAAGCGATGATCGATGCGCTGTGGCGGTCGATGGCATGATGCAATTCAGCCTGATCTTTTGGAGACTGTCCGATATGATCTGTTGCTCATGTTCTGATAGCGGTCCCCGGCAGCGGCAACGTGTCGGATAACTATCGATACGTCCCTCTAATGATGTCTCATATAACAGATCGGGATGGAATATAATACCCGTATAGCCATTGGTCGAACGATGTTCGAGCGATGGGATTTCTACCATTTCTCCGGGATGAATGAGGCGGAGTTTGTCTTTTCCGGAATATTGATTTCCGTCTAACGTTACATAATACAAAAGTCCGTAAAAATCACACGTCATACGAATATCGCGGTTCAGATTTGCGTTCGACAGGTCAATTATACTAATCAACGGATGCAAGGTTTCCCGCCCCGTCAATTTGTTAAACTGATCGATCGTCATAAATTCCCTATTATTCATTTATTCTGTTGTCATTTAATTATTATTTAGCATACTACAAAATTACCGTGTCCGAAAAGATTCTATATGATACGAATTACGGATATACGTATAATTATTACTGATCGGATCTTATAACTCACAGATATTTATTACATTTGTCGAAAACATAAATCACGAACCGGCATGGATAAAATCATAAAACTGAATACGGTTAAAGACTATAATGACTTTCTGGGTATCGAAACACCGCATCCGTTGGTCAGTGTGATCGATGCGTCAAAGATCAGTCCGTTACGTCATGTACGTAAGAATATTGGTTTTTACGTCGTTTACCTGAAAGATATTCAATGTGCCGATCAGATCAAATACGGAAGGAATTATTATGATTTTCAGGAAAATACCCTGGTGTTTGCTGCTCCCGGACAAGTGATCGGCAATGACGATACAGGAGAAGAATTTCAGCCAATGGGATGGTGGCTGACCTTTCAGCCCGAATTATTGCACGGCACACATCTCGGACATCATATGCAGGACTACACTTTCTTTTCCTACGCCGTAAATGAAGCGTTGCATCTCTCAAAGCAGGAACGCCAGACCATAATAGATTGCATGATGAAGATCGACGAGGAGATCAGGGAGGCGAAGGACAAACACAGTAATTTAATTATTTCTTCGGCCATCGAGTTGTTGCTTAACTATTGTGTCAGGTTCTATGACCGGCAATTCATCACTCGTAAGAAGGCAAATAAAGATACGTTGACCGATTTCGAAAAGTTACTGAATGACTATTTTACGTCCGGAAAACCTTTATCCATAGGAACTCCTACCGTTGCTTATTGTGCGGATCAGTTGCATTTGTCTGCTAATTATTTCGGTGACTTAATCAAGAAAGAAACCGGAACGTCCGCCCAGGAATATATTTTGGTAAAAACAATGGCTGTTGCAAAAGAACTATTAGCCGATCCGTCAAAGTCGATCAGTGACGTTGCTTATGCGTTGGGTTATCAATATCCCCAATATTTCAGCAAAGCCTTCAAACGGGTTATCGGATGTTCACCGAATGAGTATAGGACATCGGCTAAGGTATTGTCTTGAGTTTTATGGATAGAAGAGGTACGGAGAGTACCCTATAACCCTTAACCTCAAAAGCTATAGTATCTAACCCCAAAAGCTTAATACTTTAACGGCAAAGCCTATTACTTTTGCAAACTATCACCTCGGTGACGTTCCAGCATCATCCCGATGATATTTCATTGTCACCGGGATGACAATTCGGATAGCCGCCTTTTTTCATAACTAATTGCCGGGAACCGTCTTTTTCTCGATTATATATCCTATCTTTGGAAAAGTAACTTTAAGCAATACAAAACAATGGCTGTAAAATATAGACTACGCAAACGCCCGACCAATCTCTCCAAAGATATCGAAGATGGTTTCTATCCGCAGGTGATCCGTTCGGACAATGTCGATTCAAAAGGATTGGCTTCTTATGTGACCGGTGATCATGGATTCCGCAGTGCCGCCATGCTCGGAGCAATCGAACAAATCAAAGAAGGAATCATCAGCCTGCTGGAGGACGGCAACAGCGTGTCGATCAGCGGATTGGGAACATTTACTTTGACGGCACAGTCGAGGCTGGTGAAAGATCCCAAAGAGATACGTGCCGGATCTATCTCCGTGAAAGATGTCGTGTTTAAAGTTTCACCCGAACTCATGCAACGCCTGAAGTCTGTACAATTTGAAAGGGAATAATGTGATGATACGTACCGTTAAACTGGATATCCGGAAAGGGGAGTATCTGTCGGATGCCCTTCGCCGCCACGGAAAAGAAAATATACCGACACGGGTGATACTGAACAAGGTATTGCCCGGATTGGGAGCTACCTATTGCGAGATCATGTCTCCCCGTTCCTCTATTATCATCGAACCGAACGTGCCGGTGATCGTCGGGAAGATGGAGAAACATAAGAACCTGCTGGGTATTTACCGCGGTGTCAAGACCGATGAGGTGGCGCGCCATATCCGCAAATATCCCGGCTGCTGCAAGATCATGGTGACACCCGAAAGTTTCTGGAAGGTAAAGCAGGCGATGGAGGATGAAGGTGTCGATATGTATAAGGACTTTTTCATGTTGTTCGACGAATGCGAGAAGATTATCCAGGATAACGATTTCCGCGAGACGATAGAGGCGCCACTCGACGACTTTTTTCTTTTCCGGCAGATGGCATTTGTCAGTGCCACGCCAATCCTGCCCCGCGATCCGAGATTTGAGGAACATGGTTTCACCGAACTACGTATCGAGCCGGCTTATCCGTATCGCAAGCCGCTCCGTCTGATTACGACCAATAATGTGGTGGAAGCGTTGGCGGAAGTGCTGCCCGAATGTAAGAGTAAAGTTTGTATCTTCGTCAATTCCATCGATACGATCGAATCGCTTTATAAGGATATGGCGGAGTTGCAAAATTCTGCTACTTTTTGCAGTACCCAGGGCATTGCGAAGCTGAGGCATGTAAAAGACCGGAGCATGCATGACCGGATCGAAGAGTTGAAACGGTATAACTTCTTCACCAGCCGTTTCTTTTCGGCGGTCGATATTGATGTGCGATGTAAACCGGATATCATCCTGCTTTCCGACCTTTACGGAGCGGAGCAGTCGGTGATCGATCCGCGGACGGAAGCGATACAGATTGCCGGCCGTTTCCGTAACGGTTTTCGCAGCCTGACGCATATAACCAGTATCAAGCCTTCGCTGGAGGCAATGAATGCGTCGGAGGTGGACGAGTGGCTGGAGAGTGCCCGGCTGGCCATGACGGAGATCAGGGAAAAGAGTAAAAAGGATAAGCGGCGCGGATACCGGGAGACGTATATGGAGGCAGCCGTCAATCTTACCTATCAGCAGTATGTCTATCAGAATGGAAAGGATAATTATTTCCGGCAGGATAATTTCCGTGAGCAGGAACGGGTAAAGAGCTTGTACCGCTCGGCGGACAGTTTGTTCAATGCCTACCGGGATGTCCCGTTTTTTGAGGTGACGCATGAAGACAAACAATATCCGTTGACCGACAACGACCGTCTGGCCCGTCATCGGCAGACCAGTCGTAAACAGCGTCGTATATTTCTCCTCGAGCAGTTCGAACGGATCGCTTACCTGCGTTTCTCTCCCGACGAGAAAGACCAGGACCGTTACAGCCGTTACCTGGCGCGTATCCTTTCTTCCGAATACGATTGCATGTTCCATGAATGTTATCTCCGCAAAGGTGCTGATTATATCCGGAGCGTCGACTTCAAAGACAGCGAAATCAAACGGGCAGTAGAGGAAGCCGGTACCACTGTCTTCCGTAAAAAGCAGCAACTGAAGGAGATCGTGGAGAAGCAGTTCCGGGTAGGAGAGACCTATTCGCGTTCAGATTTGTCTGTAATCCTGACGGCTGCTTATCGCAAAGTCGGTCTGCCTGTTAATAAACGGGTGAGTGCTACGCAGTTAAAAGATTATTTCGAAATAAAAGAAGTGAATATTACTTCCGGACGTTTCCTGAAGATTGTTGGGAAAAAGTAGAGGGGAGAAGCTGGATTAAAAATTGTCAGACGTGTGAATAATAAAGGAATATCTCTATCTTTGTAAAGAAATAAATAGATTATAGCATGAAGAAAGCTAAACCATATTCACAGCCAGATCCAACAGTGGAAAATGTATCAGAGCCTGTTGCCGTTTATGTAAATGCTCGTGAGGCTATACTAAAAATGGAAGCAGTGGAAGCAATTATGGGCCTTCAGGGTGAGGAACTATTGGACAAAGCCTTGCGTTATTTGCGTGCTCTTAGTAATTCGGTTTCAGTGTGTGTTGAATTGGAAGAAGAGGAGACTTATATGGTACATGAATCTGTTATTGACGGTTTGAGAGAATTAGGAGAACGAAAAGCCGGGCATATCCAGGGCAAACAGAAAACTCTTCAGGATTTAATCGATGAACTTTAAAATCATACAATATCCGGAAGATACGTATGCGCATTTGTTCTAAGAATAAGGGAAAAAGTGGAGGTGCCAGGGTTATTACTTATTTAATAAAAACATCTTTAGATGAAGGTGTAATCAATTTGGTTACTATTTATGATAAAAGTGATCGGGAGTCTATATCCATAAAGGAGATAAACTCATTATTAGTGAAATGTAACCTGCTTTGATCTTTATTGGAGTGATATAAAAATTACAAATGTTAATTATGACAAACTCGAGAGCGAAAGTAGGTACTTTTTACCCCTGGTTGTAAGCTGTTTTCTTTGTAATCTCCTGGAAATGAGCTATGACAAACTTTTTGCTGCCCCCTATAAAACAAAGAAAATATATTTGTCATTACAAGGCTATGAATGATTGTCTATATCGGATAATATTCGTTCGATTGTTTTTTGTAGAGGAGGAAGGTTGCTATAAATAATATAAAAAGGAGTTGCATTCCTTGACACAACTCCTTTTCATATTATTAAATCCTATATCTTATTCCCACTCAATAGTCGCATTGGGTTTCGGAGACATGTCGTAGCAAACGCGGTTTACGTTCTTTACTTCTTTCAGGATACGGTCGGTGATTTTCATCAGGATAGGCCAGTCTACCGGTTCGATGGTGGCTGTCATGGCGTCTACGGTGTTGACAGCGCGGATGATAACAGGCCAGTCGAAAGAACGGGCATTATCCCGTACGCCAACCGATTTGAAATCAGGAACAACAGTGAAATATTGCCATACCTTCTTGTCCAATCCGGCAAGCTGGAACTCTTCGCGTAAGATGGCATCAGCTTCACGAACGGCTTCCAGTCTGTCACGGGTGATAGCTCCCAGACAACGTACACCTAGTCCGGGACCAGGGAACGGCTGACGGTAAACCATTTCATAAGGCAAGCCCAGTTCCAGACCGCAGGCACGAACCTCGTCTTTGAATAACTGACGCAGCGGTTCAACCAGTTCGAACTTCAGGTCTTCGGGCAGACCGCCTACATTGTGATGAGATTTTACCATCTTGGCAGTCTTTGTACCGCTTTCCACGATATCCGGATAGATCGTACCTTGTGCTAAGAAATCGATACCATCCAGTTGACGAGCTTCCTCTTCGAAAACACGAATAAATTCGCCACCGATAATCTTACGTTTTTCTTCCGGATCGGCAACTCCTGCCAGTTTATCCAGAAAACGGTCGGTAACATCTTTATATATCAGGTTCGCATTCAACTGATTTTTGAATACTTCCACTACATCTTCCGATTCACCTTTGCGCATCAGACCATGGTTTACATGTACGCAAACCAGTTTATCGCCGATCGCTTTCAGAAGCAAGGCAGCCACAACGGAACTGTCAACTCCGCCTGACAGGGCCAGCAGGACTTTCTTATCGCCTACCTGACGTCTGACAAGTTCGATCTGGTCGTTGACAAAGTTTGTCATATTCCAGTTTGCTTCCGCTTTGCAGGTGTCGAAAACGAAAGATTTCACAGCCGCTTTGATAGCTTCTATATCGTCGTGAATTCACCCAGTTTTACTTCACATAATGCTTTGTTGTGGCCGGCAGCCATTACGGGGATACCCAGCGAGTAAATACCCGGATTTACATCGATGGCAATACCGTCGATCACATTGTTCGGACCACCGTTGATGATAATACCTTTTACGTTCGGCAGTGCTTTCAGTTCCTCTACTGTGATGTCGTGAGGATAAATTTCACTGTAAACACCCAATGCACGGATTGCTCTTGCCAATACCGTATTTTCATGACTTCCCAGGTCTAAAATAACGATCATATCTTGTTTCATCGTATTCCTCCTAAAATTATTAAGTTAATTAGATTATCCTTCTTGTGATTTTTTATTCCCACTCTATAGTTGCTGGTGGCTTGGAACTGATGTCGTACACAACGCGGTTCACACCTTTTACCTTATTGATGATCTCGTTGGATACTTTTGCCAGAAACTCGTAAGGCAGTTGTGCCCAGTCGGCTGTCATGGCATCGGTAGAAGTTACGGCACGCAGGGCAACGGTATTTTCATAGGTACGTTCGTCACCCATAACACCGACCGACTGGATAGGAAGCAGGATGACTCCGGCTTGCCAGATCTTGTCGTATAAACCCCATTCGCGCATCAGCGACATATAAATATCATCGGCATCCTGAAGGATACGTACTTTTTCCGGCGTGATATCGCCTAAGATACGGATACCCAGACCAGGACCGGGGAACGGATGGCGTTTGATCAGATGCGGCTGCATACCCAGTTCGATACCGACACGGCGAACCTCATCCTTGAAAAGAAGGCGAAGCGGCTCAACCAGTTTCAGCTTCATCGTATCAGGCAGTCCGCCTACATTATGATGACTCTTGATGACTGTTCCGGTGATGGATAAAGACTCGATAACGTCTGGATAGATCGTACCTTGTCCCAGCCATTTGATATCTTTCAGCTTATGAGCTTCTTCATCGAACACGTCGATGAACCTTGCCGATGATCTTACGTTTTTGTTCCGGCTCGGTAACTCCCGCTAATGCTTTATAGAATTTATCTTTTGCGTTTACTCCGATCACGTTCAACCCCAGGTGTTCGTAATCTTTCATTACGTTTTCGAACTCATTCTTACGCAGCAAACCATGGTCTACGAAGATACAGGTCAGGTTTTTGCCGATCGCCTTGTTCAGCAATACAGCTGTAACGGAAGAGTCTACGCCGCCCGATAAGGCCAGAATCACTTTATCGTTACCCAATTGCTCTTTCAGTTCTGCAACCGTCGATTCGATGAAAGAAGCCGGTGTCCAGTCTTTGGCGCATCCGCAGATATTCAGGAAATTGTCTAATAACTTTGTACCGTCTGTAGAGTGGAATACTTCCGGATGGAACTGTACGCCCCAGGTCTGTTCGCCTTCTACATGATAAGCTGCCGCTTTTACATCGTCGGTGCTGGCGATCACTTTGAAGTTATCCGGCAATACAGTGATTGTATCTCCATGAGACATCCAGATCTGAGAGCCGGTGTCGATGCCTTTCAATAGAGGATCTTCATTATTAATGTAGGATAGATTGGCTCGTCCGTATTCACGTGAGTTGGCCGGTTCTACATTGCCTCCGGATGTATAAGCCAGAAACTGAGCCCCGTAACAAATACCTAAAACCGGATACTTTCCACGAATCTCGCTCAGGTCTGCCTTGAAAGCATTTTCGTCGTAAACGGAGTAAGGACTTCCTGAAAGGATTACCCCTTTCACATCGGTTGCATCATGCGGAAATTTGTTGTAGGGAAGGATCTCGCAATACATGTTTAACTCTCTGACCCTGCGGCCAATCAATTGAGTTGTTTGCGAGCCGAAATCAAGAATAATAAGTTTCTCGTGCATGCAGTGTTATTATTTAATTGAGTGGCGCAAAGGTAGTAATTTTATTTAGAAAATTGGTAAGGCACTTCCTATATATAGGTGAATCTGCCGGACGATTTCAATATATTTCTTATGATTTCACAAAAGTTTCAATTAGATAGAATCTTTGTTTCTCTGATATGAAACTATAATGGCATCATATTGGTTGAAAAGAATGATTTAGTTCTTAAAAAATGTATAAACAGACAGGATATGTTTTAATACATCTGATTAAACATTACCTTTGTACGTTCATTTTTAGAAGGAACCGTATGGATACAGAAAAGAAAGAAACGAAGGAAATAAATAAACTCTCATTATTAATCATGGCGGTAGTCGTGTTGATACTGATTATCGCTGGTGCAGGTTACTATATTTATCAGCAGAAACAGCAGATGAATGATTTGGTTGAGGCTTATGACCTGGATAAGCAAACGCTTGAAGATGAGTTTAATGAGTTGTCTATGCAATATGAAGGATATGAATTCAAGGTAGGCAATGACTCCCTGATGAACCTGTTATCCACAGAACAGGCAAAGGTTCAGCGCCTGATGGAAGAACTCCGTACGGTGAAGGCGACAAATACCAAAGAAATTGCCCGTTTGAAGAAAGAACTGGAAACGCTTCGTAAGATCATGCGTAATTATGTTGTTCAGATCGACTCTTTGAACAGAGCGAACGAACAGTTGCAGGTAGAAAAGAAAGAAGCCGTTCAGAAATACCAGCGTGCCACATCACAAGCTGCTACCCTGAAGAAAGAAAAAGAAAAATTATCCGAACGTGTTACTATGGCAAGCCGCCTGGATGCTACCGGTATCACGGTTACTCCGGTCAATTCGCGTGGAAAGCTGGCAAAGAAGATCAAACGTATGGAACGTTTCGTAGTCGATTTCCGCATCGCAAAGAATATTACCGCTCCCGTTGGTGAGAAGACTGTATATGTACGTATTATGAAACCGGACGATGATGTGCTGGTAAAGAGCCGTGCCGATGTTTTCCCCTTTGAAGGAAAGGATATCAACTACTCGATGAAGAAACTGATCGAATATGACGGGGAAGAATATCCCGTTACCATGTATTGGGATATCGAAGAATTCCTTTCTCCGGGAACTTACCGTGTAGATATTTTTATTGACGGAAACCTGATCGGAAAGAGAAACTTCACGTTGGAAGATTAACGAATGGAAACAGACGACCACTTAGCGAAGCTTTTAGCGGATCTCCCGGAATCTCTGGCCCGCGACGAAGTTTTTGTGAGTGAACTGAAGAATATCACTACAGTGGTTGCTGTCGATAAAGGGGATTACCTGCTTCGTACCGGTGAGATTTGCCAGGATGCCTACTTCATCAATAAAGGACTATTCATTAATTTATATGTAAGCGAAAAAGGCGATGAATGCGTAACCGGCTTTTCATCCGACTATCAATATCCTTTTCTGTCCGCTATCGGTTATTTTACCCAGGCACCTTCCGAGTTCGAGATTAAGGCGCTCGAAGCCGGTGAACTGCTAAAACTATCGCGCACCCATATCGAAGACCTTTCTCTGCGTTATCCGTTATTTGCATCGTATTACCAGAATGCGATGCTGACTATCATATCAAAACTTTATTCTATGTTTGCCATCCGCCAGTCGTGCACGGCTGAAGAATTTATCAAATACCTTTACAATCACTACATGTGGATTATGCAGCGTGTACCCGACAAATATATTGCCCAATATATGGGAATCAGCAATGCTTGGTACTGCAAGCTGAAAAAGCGCATCTTTAATTGAATTAATTCAATTTTATATTTAAACTAAACCAGTACTTTTGCACCGATAAATCGTACTTTTGTTTGTGTACGAAGAATATAGGTTTGTCGAATATAAACAATAGGAGATAACCGGTTGTTTTTTATTTAGATAAAGGTGATAAGTTGTTTTAGTGGTTAAAATAAAGTCTCCGGATGAAAAAACAATAAAAAGATGAAACGGATTATTGTATTAGTAGGATTGTTGGTCTGTTCTGGTTATGCAAGTTCCCAACAGACTTTGACATTGGAAGAATGTCGAAACTTAGCTATTCAGAATAATAAGGAATTACAGATGTCCGGCGAAAAGGTAAAGGCGGCCAATGAAGAACGCAAAGCGGCTTTTACTAAATATTTTCCGCAGCTTTCCGCCATGGGAGGATATATGTGGAATCAGAAAGATATCAATCTGCTGGATATGGACGCTTTGAGTGCCAAACTCGGTTCCGCCCTGGGACCGCTTGCCCAACTTCCTGTTTTCGGACAACTAATGGGAGGAATTGACGATGTGCAACATCTGGATGTGCAGAATATCTGGGTGGGAGGCGTTTCGCTGGTTCAACCGGTCTTTATGGGAGGAAAAATTGTCTCCTATAATCAGATTACCAAATATGCCCGTGAATTGGCCGAATCGATGAACGACCTCCAGTTGCAGGAAGTCATTTATAAAACCGATGAAACTTACTGGCAGGTGATTTCGCTGGTCAATAAGAAAAAGCTGGCCGACGCGTATGTCGGGTTACTCCGGAAGATGGACAGTGACGTGACAGCCATGATTGCCGAAGGAGTTGCCACCCAGGCAGACGGACTGTCGGTAAAGGTAAAGCTGAATGAGGCGGAAATGGCGCAGACGAAAGTGGATAACGGTCTGGCTTTGTCGCGTATGCTGCTCTCCCAGATTTGCGGTTTACCATTGGATGAACCTTTGGCGCTGGCAGATGAAAATATAGAGAACTTCCCCGTCCATTCCAGTGACGCTACCGCAAATGTGAATGAAGCGTTTGCTAACCGCGATGAGCTGAAAAGCCTAGAACTGGCAGCTAAGATTTATCAGAAGAAAGAACGGATAGTCTTGGCGGACATGTTACCCAATGTGGCTTTGTCGGCAAACTATCTGGTAACGAACCCGAATGCTTTCAATGGGTTTAAGAATGAATTTGCCGGAATGTTTAATGTCGGTGTGATGATGAAAGTACCTTTGTCCGGTTGGTGGGAGGGTACTTATAAAAGGAACTCCGCCCGTGCTGAAACACGTATCCAGATGTTGCAACTGATGGAAGCCCGTGAAAAGGTCGAGTTGCAGGTCAATCAATCCGTTTATAAAGTGAATGAAGCCAATAAGAAACTGACCGCTTCTTCACGGAATATGGAGAATGCGGAGGAGAACCTTCGCCATGCCAATCTGGGTTTTGAAGAAGGTGTTATTCCGGCCTTAAACCTGATGGAAGCTCAAACGGCTTGGGTATCGGCGCGTTCCAGTCTGATTGACGCTCAGATAGAAGTGAAATTAACGGAAGTTTACCTGTCGAAGGCAATGGGTAAACTGTCGATAGATAAACAGAAGTAATAACAATAAAAATATACAAAGATGAACGAGAATAAAAAGTTTTCGATCAGCAACATGATGTTGGCATTTATCACGGTATTGGTCGTGATTGGATTAGTCGCATTGACCGGTTTCTTTTTGCTTACTCCTCCCGACGATATTATTATGGGGCAGGCTGAAGCCAATCAGGTTCGTATTTCCGGAAAAGTACCCGGACGAATCGAAATGTATCGTTTTGATGAAGGAGATAAGGTAAAAGCCGGTGATACATTGGTGTATCTGAATACACCGGAAGTTCTGGCAAAACTGCAACAGGCGGAGGCCGTTCAAAAGGCTGCCGAAGCACAGAATGCCAAAGCGATCAAAGGAGCCCGTGCACAGGAAATAGCCGGTGCTTACGAGATGTGGCAGAAGGCGCAAGCAGGTTTGGAGATTGCCAAAAAATCATATACCCGTGTTCAGAACTTATATGACAAGGGAGTCATGTCTGCTCAGAAAAGAGATGAGGCCGAGGCAAACTATAAAGCGATGGTCGCTACCGAAAAAGCGGCTAAGTCGCAGTATGATATGGCTCGGGATGGTGCCCGTTCGGAAGATAAGGCTGCTGCGGCTGCCTGGTTCAACAGGCCGGCGGTGCTGTTGCCGAAGTGGAATCTTATTTGAAAGAGTCGGCTTTGGTTTCACCTATCGACGGAGAGGTATCCGAACGTTTCCCACAAGTGGGAGAATTGGTCGGTACAGGTGCACCGATTATGAATATCACTGACCTGAACGATATGTGGGTGTCATTCAGTGTTCGTGAAGACCTGTTGAAGGATATCAAGATCGGTTCGGAACTGAATGCTTTTATTCCGGCACTCGACAATAAGCCGGTAAAGCTGAAAGTATATTATATGAAGGACATGGGTTCGTATGCCGCCTGGAAAGCTACAAAGACAACCGGACAATTCGATTCGAAGACCTTTGAAGTCCGTGCCCGTCCGCAGGAAAAAATAGCAGACTTACGTCCCGGGATGTCTGTCGTAATGAAGAAAAAAGGAAACGAAATATTATGACATTGAAGCAGAGTTTACATAGTATCTGGAATGTGGCGAAGCGGGAGATACACCGGCTGACATCGAAGCCGATCTATTTCTTCTGTATGCTGATCGCTCCGGCTCTCTGTGTCGTCTTCTTCCTGTCACTGATGCAAGATGGCTTGCCAACCAATCTGCCGATTGCCGTGGTCGATATGGATGGTTCAGCCACTTCCCGTAACCTGATCCGGCAGTTGGATGCTTTTGAACAGACGGAGGTTGTTTATAAGACCGCTACGTTCGATGATGCACGCCGGGAGATGCAAAAAGGAAACATATACGGTATTTTTTATATACCGAAGAACTTTGCAGTGGAGGCAACAACGGGAAAACAACCTACATTGTCTTTCTATACGAACGGTACTTATCTGATTGCAGCCTCCCTGCTTTTTAGGGATATGAAGACCATGTCTGTCCTGGCTGGCGCTTCGGTCGGCTTGCAGACCGGACTGGCGAAAGGATATACGACCGACCAGATTATGGGACAGCTTCAGCCGGTAGTAGTGGATACTCATGCGATCGGTAATCCCTGGCTGAACTATTCCGTCTATCTGAATAATACGATTTTGCCGGGCGTGCTTCAGTTGATGATCTTCCTGGTGACGGTGTTCAGCATCGGTACAGAGATAAAATATTCGACCGCCCGCCAGTGGTTGCAGACGGGAGGGAACTCATTGACGACCAGTCTGCTGGGAAAATTACTCCCGCAAACTGTTATTTTCACCATTGTGGCGTTGATGTGTTGTGCCGCTTTGTACGGTTTCAATGCTTTTCCGCTGAATAGTGGTTGGATGCCGATGATATCGGCAATGATCCTGTTGGTGCTGGCTTCGCAGGCTGTCGGTGTGTTTATGATCGGCGTGTTGCCAACTTTGCGTTTGGGATTGAGTTTTGCCAGTTTGTTCGGTATGATTGCTTTCTCTATTGTTGGATTTTCTTTTCCCGTGTTAGGGATGGATCCGACTTTGCAGGCATTGAGCGACCTGTTCCCGCTTCGTCACTATTTTCTGATTTATGTGGATCAGGCGTTGAACGGCAGGGATTTGTTCTATTCATGGAGTGAATATGTCTGGTTGGCTGGCTTCCTTATCTTACCGTTCTTGATAGGAAAGAATCTGAAGAATGCGTTGCTGTACTTTAAGTATATTCCGTAAAACTGAAAGTAATGAAAAGAGAACATCGTTTACGATATATAATCAAAGAAGGTATACTGGATACCTTTTTTATCTGGAAGGATGAATTGAAGAACGTCTTCAAGGATTCGGGAGTCATGATCTTTTTCTTTCTGGTCCCATTCATCTATCCGCTTTTGTATGCGTTTATCTATAACAATGAGGTGGTTCACAATGCCAAGATGGTGGTGGTGGACCAGTCGGATTCTTATCTGAGTCGCGAATATATCCGTAAAGTAGATGCAACGGCAGATGTAAAGGTTGTTGCCGTCTGTTCGGATATGGAAGAGGCAAAACGGATGATGGATGCGAAAGAAGCATACGGAATCCTGTATTTCCCCAGTGAGTTCAGCAAAAATATACATAAAGGAAAGCAGGCGACAGTTTCGCTTTATTGTGATATGAGTGCTTTGTTGTTTTATAAAGCCTTCTTGTTGGCAACGACTGAAGTTTCGCTCGAGATAGGAAAAGAACTGCGGGCGCAGAATAATCCGTCGTCGACGATAGAACAGGAAAAGATAACGATCAATCCTATTCCGTATGAATCGGTAGCCTTGTTCAATTCGCAGAACGGGTTTGCCAGCTTCCTTGTGCCGGCTATCCTTATTCTGGTTATCCAGCAGACGCTTATTCTGGGTATCGGTATGTTGGGAGGAACGGCACGCGAAAAGAACCGTTTCCACAGTTTGGTTCCGGTAAGCCGTCATTTTAATGGAACGTTGCGTATCGTGTTCGGCAAGTCGCTTACTTATATATTGTTATATATAGTCGTTTGTATCTGG
Organism: Parabacteroides sp. AM58-2XD; assembly: GCF_003463685.1. NCBI lineage: Bacteria > Pseudomonadati > Bacteroidota > Bacteroidia > Bacteroidales > Tannerellaceae > Parabacteroides > Parabacteroides sp. AM58-2XD. The sequence continues at coordinate 29,093 of NZ_QSDP01000027.1, read as the reverse complement.
GCATTAGGGGTGGTTCCGAAATTATTTTCATTGCCGCAGGTGGGAGAGCCGTGGACTGTTATGTTGTTTGTTCTGCCTTATCTGTTCGCGTCCATCTTTTTGTCGATGACTTTGTCCGGTTTTATGACAAGCCGTGAGTCGCCGATGCTGGTCTTTGTCTTTACTTCGGTCATTCTGTTGTTTATCTCCGGCGTGTCCTGGCCTAAAGAGGCAATACCTCCGTTCTGGAAAGCGGTCGGTTATCTGTTCCCCTCCACATCGGGAATACAGGGATTTATCCGTATCAATACGGCAGGAGCCTCCTTGAATGAAGTGGCTCACGAATACCATACGCTTTGGATACAGGCCGGTATCTATTTTATTACAGCCTGTGCTATTTACAGGTATCAGATTATGCGTAGCCGAAAATTGATAATAAAACAATATCGATACATGAAGATGCAGCGAATGTTAAGGCAAAAGTAATTTATCTTTTCATTGATTTTAACGAAATAATGTTAGAATCCATCGAATATAGTCTTACTTTTGTACAAATTCTCAATCAAACTTAATTTTTAGTACTATGCAGAACAGACGTGACTTTTTAAAGCAAGCCTCAATGTTGCTTGCAGGAGGTTTAGTTGCACCTCAGTTGTTATCTTCTTGTGCCGAAAAGAAACATATCGGTTTACAGTTATATTCTTTGAGAGACCTTGTAAAAGATGAAGGCATTCAAAAGGTGTTGGAAACAGCGTCTAAAATAGGATATACCAATCTGGAAACAGCCGGTTATGACAATGGTAAAATTTATGGTTTAGCTCCTGCTGAATTTAAGAAAATGTGTAACGACCTGGGTATGAAATGTACCAGCGCCCATCTGGGACAGGAGTTTACTAAAGAAAAGGAAGCGGAAGTAATGAGTTGGTGGGATAAGGCGATTGCCGCTCACAACGAATTAGGGGTTAAATATATGGTTCAGCCCTGGATGCCGGTAAACGATCAGACTACTTTGGATGACTTGAAGATGTATTGCGATTATTTCAATACGGTTGGTTATAAGACTGCCGCTGCCAGTATCGCATTCGGTTATCATAACCATGCTTTCGAATTCCGTAAAATCGACGATAAGTTGATTTACGACTTCCTGTTGGATAACGTAAGTCCGAATCACGTATTCTTCCAGATGGACGTTTATTGGGTAAAAGAAGGTGGTGCAGATCCTGTTGCCTATCTAAAATCCCGTCCGAGCCAGTTCAAGACAATCCATATTAAGGATGACATGGAAATCGGTGCCAGCGGTAAGATTGACTTCAAACCGATCTTCGACCAGATGTATGCAAACAATGTAAGAGACTGGTACGTTGAAGTGGAACAATATACAAACAATGATCCTGTAGCCAGCTGTAAAGAAAGTTTCGACTTCCTGAACAAGGCGGAGTATGTAAAGTAAACGATTATAAGATAATTATTCATAGCAAAAGCGATACTTACGGTTTTCTGTAGGTATCGCTTTATTTTTTATATGGAAATAGAATCTATCCTATACACCTCATAATATTATCCCAGTCTTTTGCCAGGCTTGCCATATCCGGATATAGTAAATCGGCGCCTGCATCCAATAACACCTTGTCGGGGAGGGGACCGGTATTGACTGCAATCGTGAAGATGCCTGCTGCAACACCGGCTTCGACACCCATCGGGGCGTTTTCTACGACAAATGCTTCGTTGGCACGGACTCCGGCTTTTTGCAAGCCCATCAGATAAGGTTCGGGATGAGGTTTGCCGTATTTTACGTCAAAAGCCGTAACCATCTTTTCGCGGGTAAAACAGCCGGGATAGGTATGTTCTAACTTGTTAATCAGGCTGTGCTGGCCGGAGCCGGTCACGACTAATGTTTGTAGTCCGGTCGCTTTAACGGCAGCCAGTACTTCTGCGGCGCCTGTCATTGCTTTACCATCATTATATTTATTGAAAAGTGTTGCTTTCTCTTCATATAGTTCCCGTTTTTCCTCATCGGTCGCATCACGCTGAAAGGTACGTTGGTACAATTCGTTGATCGTACTGTCACCGGTACGGCCTTCAAACATGTAAAAGTCTTCCTCTTTAGCCTGGAGCTGATGATGTATCGCTGTTTCGTTCCAGGCACGGGCATGAAAACGCATGGAGTCGTATAAGACACCATCCATATCGAAAAGTACAGCTTTGGGAGAAAGAGAGTTTTGCTTAGTCCTAAGCAGATAGCGGTTGATAGCTTCTTGTATCATTTTATTTATATCCTTAATAATCTTTGCAAAGTTACGAAATTTCTTATACTTATTTCCTATCTTTGATGTGAACAACCCGTAAAACTGGGTATGGTAATAACAATAAAAACTGATGAGTATGAAGAAGATTTTACTAGTATTAGCGATGATGCTGTTCGTTGTCTGCTTTCAGAGCAAGGCCCAGGACTGGACCGACTTGCAGCATGAAGTTTCTTTGAGTTATGGTGGTCTTCCGGCAGCTGACCTGTTGCATCATTATGAGAATTACTTTGACCCTTCTGCCGAATCGGTCAATTTATATGATGATAAAGGTAAGTTTGGTGCATTGAATATCAGTTATATCTTTTATCCGGATGAAGAATGGGGAATCGGGTTGGTTTATTCTTATACAAACAGCGATAAGCGTATTATTGCCAATGAGAAGATTGTCGGCGATTTCGTAAGTTCTTTTCATTCCATCTGTCCCTCATTTAAGTATAACTGGTATAATTATAACTTTATTACATTATATTCCCGTTTGAATGCAGGTGTAGCCATTGCAACAGCTAAAGCCTCTTTTATAAACGACGAGAACAAACCGGATGAAGAAACAAAGGTTAAGGCATTTTTTATGTATCAGGTTTCTCCTATCGGTATCGAATTAGGACGCCAGATTGCAGGTTTTGTAGAAGTCGGCTTCGGCCACATGGGAACGGCAATGGCGGGGATACGGTATAGAATGTAAAATCAGTTGACAGTTGACAGTTAGGCTTCGCGAAACCACTCGGCTGAAAGCCGAAATAACTGTCAACTGTTATCTGTCAACTATTATAGTTTTTTGCGGATTGCTTCGCTTTCCTTTTCATATCCCGGCTTGTTCAGCAGCGCGAACATGTTCTTTTTGTATGCTTCGACACCCGGTTGGTCGAACGGATTAACGCCCAGCATATAACCACTGATTCCACAGGCTTTCTCGAAGAAGTAGAACAACTGGCCGATGTAATAAGCATTTACTTCCGGCATCGTGATTTTGATGTTTGGAACACCACCGTCTACGTGTGCCAGCTGAGTACCCAGTTCTGCCATCTTATTTACTTCGTCTACACGTTTTCCGGCAAGGAAGTTCAGACCGTCCAGGTTGGCTTCGTCTGTCGGGACTTCAACTTTGTGTGAAGGAGTTTCAACAGAGATGACTGTTTCGAAGATGATGCGTTCGCCTTCCTGAATCCATTGGCCCATTGAGTGAAGGTCGGTTGTCAGGTCGACAGAAGCCGGGAAAATACCTTTTCCGTCTTTACCTTCGCTTTCGCCGTACAGCTGTTTCCACCATTCGCCGATGTAATGAAGTTTCGGATGGAAGTTGGCAAGGATTTCAATCTTCTTGCCGCTCTTATATAATTCGTTGCGGGTTGCTGCATAGATAGCCGACAGGTTTTCATTGAAAGGAATTTCAATACCTGTAGCCTTCTCCATAGATACGGCACCGGCAACCAGGTCGCGGATACTGATACCTGCCACTGCAATAGGCAGCAAACCGACCGGAGTCAGTACGGAGAAACGTCCGCCTACATTATCAGGAATGATAAATGTCTTGTAACCTTCCTGGTCTGCCAATGTGCGAAGGGCACCTCTTTTGGCATCAGTAATGGCAACAATACGATGTTTTGCTTCTTCCTTGCCGACTGCATCTTCCAGTTGCTTCTTCAGCATACGGAATGCCAGGGCAGGCTCTGTTGTTGTTCCCGATTTGGATATGTTAATCAGACCGAATTGTTTACCTTTCAGTATTTCACACAGTTCATACAGATAATCTTCACCGATATTCTGTCCGGCATAGAGAACAACCGGGTTCTTACGGTCAGACTGCAACCAGTCGAAGCTGTTGTTCAATGCTTCGACAACGGCTTTTGTGCCGAGATAGCTTCCGCCGATACCGATGGCAACGACAACTTCACATTTAGAACGAAGCACGTTGGCCGTGTTCTCGATGTCTGTTAATTCGGCATCCGTGATAGAAGAGGGGAGATGTAACCAACCCAGAAAATCGTTACCAGCTCCGTTTCCGTTATGTAAAGTGGCAATACATTCGTTTGCCTTGGCTTCCTGTGCGTAAACCTGTTCTTTTGTAACAGCGCCCAGTGCTTTGTCAATGTTAATACTGATGTTTTTCATACCTACTTAAATGTTTCTGTCAACTGCCGTATAACGGTAGTCGGCGATTTTCTTTCATATAATATATCGTATAAGGCGTCCAGAATCGGCATGTTTACCTTATACTTTTCATTTATCTCGTGGATACATTTGGTTCCGTAATATCCTTCGGCAATCATTTCCATTTCCAGTTGGGCAATCTTGACGGAATATCCTTTTCCAATCATCGTCCCGAACGTACGGTTACGGCTGAAACGGGAATAAGCTGTCACCAGCAGGTCTCCCAGATAAACAGAGTCGGTTACGTCGCGTTCCAGGCTGTGTACGGAATTGAGGAAATTACGCATTTCTTCGATTGCATTACAGATAAATACTGCCAGGAAGTTGTCTCCATATTTCATCCCGTGACAGATACCGGCAACAATCGCATATACATTCTTTAAAACAGAAGCATATTCTATTCCTCTAACATCTTTACAACAATAGTTGTTCAGATATTGATTCTGGAATACATGGGCGACGGCACGTGCATTATCGATATTGGAACAGGCTAATGTAATATAGGAAAGACGTTCGAGCGCAATCTCTTCCGCATGACACGGACCGCCGATTACTGCGATGTTTTCCATAGGAACATTATAATATTCCGTGAAATAGTCGGCAATCAGCATGTTCTCGTCCGGTACAATCCCCTTGATGGCCGAGATGATGAATTTGTCATTCAGCGGGGTCGTCACCTTCATTAAATGTTGTTTCAGGAACGGAGATGGAGTCGCAAAGATTAGCGTATCGGAATCGCTAATCGCATCGTTTATATCCGTGTAGAATTTTATTTTGTCCGTATCGAACTTTACGGCAGACAGATAACTGGGGTTATGTCCTGTCTTTAAAAAGTCGTCAACCTGGTCCTGCCGGCGCATATACCAGTTAATACTATCCTGTGTAGAAAGTACAATCTTGGCTAAGGCGGTAGCCCAGCTACCACCTCCCATTATTGCAATTTTACCGGGTAATTTCATAGCATTCCCTTTTATTTGGCTGCGTTGGCAATCCATGCTTCCACTTCTTCGGCCGCAGGATTTTGCAGTTCCAGCTTATACTTCTTGTTCATCTCACAAAGTTCCTGGCGCAGCTTGTTAGGGTTCACCTCTTTCAGCGTGTCGACAGTCAGATAACCGGCTTTCTGTAATGCCGGAATCCAGGCTTCATCGATACCTAATGCTACGTATTTATCGACAGCATCTTTCTTTACTGTTTTTTCCGGACGCATCTGCGGGAAGAACAATACTTCCTGAATAGTAGTCTGGCCGGTCATCAACATGACCAAACGGTCGATACCGATACCGATACCGGATGTAGGAGGCATACCGAATTGCAGTGCGCGCAAGAAGTCCTGGTCGATGAACATCGCTTCGTCGTCCCCTTTTTCGCTCAACTTCAACTGATCCTTGAAACGTTCTTCCTGGTCGATCGGGTCGTTCAGCTCGCTGTAAGCGTTTGCCAGCTCTTTTCCGTTCACCATCAATTCGAAACGTTCAGTCAATCCCGGTTTGCTGCGGTGCATTTTGGTCAGCGGGCTCATTTCAACCGGATAGTCGATAATGAATGTCGGTTGGATAAATGTACCTTCACAGAATTCTCCGAAGATTTCATCGATCAACTTGCCTTTACCCATTGTTTCGTCGATCTCCATCTTCAATTCTTTACAAATTGAACGGATTTCATCTTCGTTCTTGCCTTCCAGGTCGTAGCCGGTCTTTTCCTTAATGGCTTCCAGGATAGGTAAGCGACGGAAAGGAGCCTTGAAGCTGATGGTCTTGCCGTCGACAACGGTTTCGCATGTACCGTTGACAGCCATACATATTTTTTCCAGCAGTTGCTCCGTGAAACTCATCATCCAGTTGTAATCCTTATATTGGACATACAATTCCATGCAGGTAAATTCCGGGTTGTGCGTCCGGTCCATACCTTCGTTACGGAAGTTTTTCCCGATTTCGTAAACCCCTTCGAAACCGCCGACGATCAGTCTTTTCAGATACAGTTCGGTAGCGATACGCAGATAAAGGTCAATATCTAATGAGTTATGATGCGTGATAAACGGACGTGCACTTGCACCACCGGCGATAGACTGAAGGATCGGAGTTTCTACTTCCGTATATCCGGCTTCGTCGAGTACGGCGCGCATTGTTTTGATCACTTTTGCACGTTTCATGAAAATATCCTTTACGCCATCGTTTACGATCAGGTCGATGTAACGCTGACGGTAACGCAGTTCGGGATCGTTAAATCCGTCATAAGCTACGCCGTCTTTGTATTTAACGATAGGCAGCGGTCTGAGTGATTTGGATAATACCGTTAATTCCTGTGCATGGACGGAGATTTCACCCATTTGCGTACGGAATACAAAACCTTTGATTCCTACAATGTCTCCGATATCGAGCAGCTTCTTGAAAACGACGTTATATAAATCTTTGTCTTCACCCGGGCAGATATCATCACGGGAAATATATACCTGTATTCTGCCTTCCGAATCCTGCAACTCCATGAATGAAGCCTTACCCATAATACGGCGGCTCATGATACGGCCTGCAATAGTTACAGGACGAGGTTCTGCATCGTCTTTAAAAGATGCCTTTATTTCATTGGAATATGCGTTTGTTACGTACTCAGCAGCGGGATACGGTTCTATCCCCATTTGGCGCAATTGCTCCATGCTATTGCGTCTTATGATTTCCTGTTCACTCAGTTCTAATAGATTCATTACGCTATTATTTTGTATAATACGGTGCAAAAGTACAAAACTTTTCTCACTTATTGGATAAAAGTGAGTAGTAGTTTACTTAATTATATATTAGAAAAGCACTTATGGTTACGTATTGCTTCCGGCAAGAAGAAGCGTACATCTTTGCCGGCTTTCAGTGATTCGCGTATAAATGTGGAGGATATTTCCATCAGCGGGGCATCAACTTTACGGATGTCGGGAAGGTTGCCGGGAATGTTGATTTCGTATCCTTTGCGTGGATAAATCAGGATAGGATAGTTGGTGATTAACGTTTCCGATTCTTTCCAGCGATTGATTAACGACCAGTTGTCGGCCCCCATTATAAAATGAAATTCGCGGTCGGGATATGTACGGTCGAGGATACGTAAGGTGTCGATCGTGTAAGTCGGTTGGGGGAGCGTAAACTCGATATCGCTGGCACGGAATTTGGTATATCCGGCAATGGCAGCTTCGACCAGTTCGAGCCGGAGCCGGTCATCCATCAGGTCGTCGCGTTTCTTCAGCGGGTTATGAGGCGTGATAACAAACCAGAGTTCGTCCAACCCCGCAAACTCACACAGCCAGTTGGCCAGGGCCAAATGACCGATGTGAACCGGGTTGAAAGAACCGGAAAAGATTCCGGTTTTCAGTTTGTTGTTTTCCTTTACCGTTGTTTCTTCCACATTATAAAGTTGAATGCCTGTACGCCGAATACGAGTCCGGTTGCAAATGCAATGAGATATTCTTTATAAATGAGGCCTGCAATGCAGGTTCCCAATGCCGCGATTCCGGTCAGTACGAAAATATATCCCCATTTACGTGATAATTGTCTGTTGTTATTCATTCTTTAGACAGAAAATCCTTTATTACTTCCACTGCTTCGGCCTGTGCTGTCGCAAGGTCGTCGTTTACGATGCAGACATCGAAATGAGGAATAAATCCCAGTTCGAATTCCGCTTTTGCGATACGGCTGTCGATCACTTCGGGAGCATCCGTTCCACGACCTTCCAGACGTTCACGCAGATGGGCGATGCTGGGCGGCTGGATGAATACTGAAAGAGCACGGTCACCATAAAACTTTTTGATGTTGCATCCGCCGACAACGTCCACATCGAATATGACGTTGTTGCCTTCGTTCAGTTGGCGTTCCACTTCACTTTTCAATGTGCCGTAGTATTTATCGGTATATACTTCCTCATATTCCAGAAAATCACCGGCAGCGATACGGGCCCGGAATTCGTCGGGAGTCAGGAAATAATATTCCACACCGTTCTGTTCTGTTCCGCGCGGTGCACGGCTTGTTGCCGAGATAGAGAAATGCAGGTTCAGGTTCTGTTTTAACAGATGATTGATGATGGTTGATTTACCTGAGCCTGACGGGGCGGAGAATATAATTAATTTACCAGCCATATTATAATACGTTTAGTACCTGTTCCTTGATTTGTTCCAGTTCGTCTTTCATCTGAACAACAATTTTCTGCATTTCCGCATGGTTGCTTTTCGAACCGAGCGTGTTGATTTCGCGTCCCATTTCCTGAGCGATGAAACCGAGCTTCTTTCCCTGTCCGTGTCCGTCTTTCATCGTACTGATAAAATATTTCAGATGGTTGTCGAGACGGTTCTTTTCTTCGTTCACATCCAGTTTTTCGATGTAATAGATCATTTCCTGCTCGAAGCGGTTCTTGTCGTAATCCTGGTTGGCTACCTTTTCGAGGTTGTCCATGATACGGCCTTTGATCTTTTCGATGCGTTCGCCTTCATATTCTTCCACTTCGGTCAGCAGGCGGGCGATATTACCGATTTTGTCTTCAAATAGCTTTTGCAGCATGGCTCCTTCCTGGATACGGAAGTCACAAAGATGTTTGATAGCCTCTTTTACCGCCTTGAAGACAACTTCCCATTCGCTTTCGTCTACTTCTACAATTTCAGATTTGATAACGTCCGGCATTTTTAGTAATGTCTGGAACCAGTCAGCCGGAAGTGCAATATTCAGTTTTTCTGCTATATCCTTGATCTGGCTGTAATAACTTTCAAAAGCGGTAAGGTTGATCTGAGTAGGAGTATCTTTTCCTATATATTCGATATAAATGCTGAAATCGACCTTACCCCGTTCAAGCGACTGAAGCAGCTGGCTACGGATTTGCATTTCCTTGTCTTTGTAGATAGAAGGGATGCGGGTTGATAAATCCAGTTGTTTGCTGTTGAGTGCTTTTATTTCTACGGTTACCTTTTTTGAAGGAAGTTCGGCTGTAACCTTACCGAATCCAGTCATTGATTGTATCATTGTTCTAAAAATTTGTGCAAAGATAGCTTATTCAGTTGACAGTTGACAGTTGACGGTTGACAATTATTTGGCTCTATGTATAAAAAGTTCGTTATTTTCTCATTCGTATAAAGACGTTTTTGTACTTTTGCGACCAATTAATCCGGTTGATGAACAGCGGAGTTCTATTGAAAAATATCTGTCACTTGTCAACCGTCAACTGTCAACTATTATGTCTTGTATTTTAAATATTGAAACATCGACCTCGGTGTGTTCCGTCGCTTTATCGGCTGATGGTGAGGTGCTTTTTGAAAAGAGTTCATTTGAAGGTCCGTCGCATGCCGCCTTGCTGGGTGTTTATGTGGAAGAGGCTATTGCAGTAACCAAAGAAAAAGGATTGAAGCTGGATGCAGTAGCAGTCAGCAGTGGTCCGGGATCTTATACCGGATTGCGTATCGGCGTATCGGTAGCCAAAGGTTTGTGTTTCGGTTACGGCATACCTCTGATCAGTATCCCTACGCTGGAAGTGTTGGCTGTTGCCGCATTGGGACAGCAAAATAATGCATCCGACTGTTTGTATTGCGCCATGCTCGATGCCCGTCGGATGGAGGTGTATGCAGCTATCTATGATGTTAATTTGAAGACGGTTCGCGAAACGTCTGCTGATATTGTAGATGCAGAAACTTATGCTTCCTGGCTGGAAAAAGGGAAAGTTTGTTTCTTTGGGAACGGTGCCGCCAAATGCCGGGAGGTGATTACTTCTCCGAATGCTCTCTTTATCGATAACATCCACCCGTTGGCTGTTAATATGGTAACCTTGTCTGAAAAAGCATTTGCCGGAAACAAGTTTGAGGATGTCGCTTATTTCGAGCCGTTTTACCTGAAAGAATTTCAGGCAACAATCGCTAAGAATAAGGTGTTGGGATGATAGCGTTTTGAAAGCTATCATCCGGTGAAGATTGTTAGCTGGAAGCTATTTCTTCGCACTTAATCAAATCCCAACCCCGGAATTGAAGCAGTATCAAATGGAGCGTTGTGTCTTTGGCCAATTGTAAAGCGATTTTGTCTTTACTGTATTGTAATAGTTGGCGGCGTCCTTCTTCTGCTTGCGTTTCGAGTTCGGCATCGGTTGCCGTGCGTGCGGCATATTTTAATTCCAGTATGTAGCTGTGTCCGATATCGGGATACCGTTTTTTGTCGGGTAATAAAAAGAAATCGCAGTAACCGTAATTCATTTCCAGTTCCGGTTCTACCAGGTAATAAGAAGCGAGTGCCAGATATGCCTTCAGGAAACCTTGCAGATTCCTTTCTCCTTCCATAGCATCACGTACGGAAGAATTCTCACGATAGGCGAGGGCGATGGATTCGAAAAACGGTTTCCATTGGCCGTCGTAGGCGAGGTCGTCTATTAAATCTTTCAGGTGAGAAAGGTTTATTGTATGAAACTGTTGATAATAATCGCGCAGGAAACCAAAGTATTGTTCACGTACGCAATTATTGGGGATACACATTTTTAATCGGTTGCCATGTGTGCCACACATCGTGAGCAGACCGTAATAATAAAGCAGGCTTCTGAAATTATCGATATCCGTTACTTTTTCTGCCGGAAAGGAGGTGTGTAGGTCGACCAGTATTTCCCCTTTAGCTGCAATCTCTTCAATAGTGCTCATGCGGCTTCCTTCCTGTGAACAGTCATGGTCGATACGGGCAAGCATTTTGAGTTTGCTGTAATCCGTACGAATGTTTTTATCGACCATATCTTCGGGGGCGCGATGTTTCTGTATCTGATAATTCAGATAATAAAGTGTCATGTCACAATTGAACACCCGGTCGCTATCCAATGCCATTCGTGCGAAACAATAATTATTATACCACGGCTTCATTTCTGTGATCATTGTATCTATGTCTCCTGTCAGCATATCGTTTTGCCGGTAATAATGAAACATTTCACGAACATCTGTTTCATCGAATCCCATCATTGCGTTAAAAGTTTCGTCGGTCGAGATATTCCAGTCGATGTTATAACCGCTCGATAAATCATCCAAAGTGATAGGACTGACCCCCATCAGGAAAATCCGGTCGAACATTCCTTTGAACTGTTTAAAGTATTCCCGGTAGAAACCGCTGGCATGTGTCAGGTCGTGAAACATTTTCTGCCCGTGTTCACTCAGTATGACATTTGTGAAGTTGTCATATTCGTCTACGATAAGATAAAGCGGATACCCTTTTTCTTTTGCTTTTATCTCGATGTACGACAGTTTTGCTTTGGCACTTGCTATATTTTCGATTGTAGCTTTATAATCGGCATCGTAATAGGACGCATATTCATGTGCGAACTGATTGATGATCAGACTGCAATAGTTGTTGAAGCTGGTCATCATATCGGTTCCCGGTTGCGAACAACCGGCTTTTGAGAAATCGAAGTAAAGCACTTGAAAGCGGTTACGCTGGTCAGTCGGGTGGCTGCCGATCCATAAATCGCCGAAATACTTTTCGAAGTTATCCTTTTGCAATATATCATAATATGTACGCATCAAGCTAAGGAACAGACTTTTTCCGAATCGTCTGGGACGGATAAGAAACAAGTAGCTGGGCATCTTTTCGATCAGCGGCAGATACATCGTCTTGTCTACGTAATAAAAGTTTTCGTTTCTCAACCGTTTGAAATCAGATATTCCGTATGGTATTCCTTTTACTTGGCTCATGTTGGATGCTTTTTAAGATATAGAGACAAAGTTAGTTTATTCCGGCAAATAAAACAATGTTTGCGGAAGTATTCCAGCTTTGTGTTTTACAGTCTATTATTATATGAATTGCATATGAGAGTATGCTGCTAAATTATTTGTAATCGGATGAATATTTGTCAACTATGATAGTATGGTAGTAGGTTTCGTATTTTACTCATAGATCTTTTTAAACCAAAGACTTGTTTCTGTTGTTTTATGCTCATATAAAACAGAATCAGAATTACGAAGGTATGAAAAAGAAAAATCTATGGTTGATCATCGGGGTTATTATTGCGATTGTCCTTTTGATGGTATGGTTGTTTGTGGGGACGACATTGGAAGAAGTAACTAATCCGGAAACAGCTCCGATGGAGATTGAGCAGAATGTATAAAAAGTTGACAGTTGATAAGTGACAGTTGACAGATTTAGAAAAGATTCTATTTATCTGTCACTTACCATCTATCAACTGTCACTTGTTTTATTATCCTAAGAATCCTAACAGGATACCGGCTGCTACAGCAGAACCGATTACACCTGCTACGTTCGGCCCCATAGCGTGCATCAACAGATAGTTGCTCGGATCGTATTCCAAACCTACGTTCTGTGAAATACGTGCTGCATCGGGTACGGCAGATACACCGGCGTTACCGATTAATGGGTTGATTTTATTACCTTCCTTCAGGAACAAGTTGAAGAACTTTACGAATAAAACTCCGGCACAAGTTGCGATAACGAACGACAATGCACCCAGACCGAAGATCTTGATAGAGTTCAATGTCAAGAACTGTGTAGCCTGTGTAGAAGCACCTACCGTAATACCTAACAGGATTGTGATCACGTCGATCAGCGGGCCACGGGCAGTTTCTGCCAGACGGCGTGTTACACCGCTTTCTTTTATCAGGTTACCGAAGAACAGCATACCCAACAGGGGCAACCCTGATGGTACGAGGAATGCTGTCAACAACAAACCTACGATCGGGAAAATAATCTTTTCCGTCTGCGAAACGGCTCTTGGCGGTTTCATACGGATCAGACGTTCTTTCTTTGTGGTAAGTAAGCGCATAAACGGTGGCTGGATAATAGGTACCAACGCCATGTATGAGTAGGCGGATACCGCGATCGCACCCATTAGGTTGGGGGCTAGTTTGGATGACAAAAAGATTGCGGTCGGACCATCGGCACCACCGATGATACCGATTGCACCAGCTTGTGCCGGATCGAATCCCATTTGTAAAGCAATGGTATATGCTCCGAAAATACCGAACTGTGCTGCTGCACCGATCAACATCAGTTTGGGGTTAGAGATCAACGCCGAAAAGTCGGTCATGGCTCCGATCCCCAGGAAGATCAACGGAGGATACCATCCCTGTTTTACTCCTTGGTAGAGTATGTTCAATACTGAACCTTCTTCATAAATACCTAACTGAAGACCTGCATCTTTGAACGGAATGTTACCGATCAGGATACCGAAGCCGATAGGGATAAGAAGCATCGGTTCGAATTCATATTTAATAGCCAGGAAAATGAAAATCAGACCTACGAGGAGCATAACAAAATGTCCTGAAGTCGCATTTGCAAATCCTGTGTATGATAGGAATATTTGTATATTCTCCATCAAGAACTGTAAGAAACTTTCTTGCATAGTCTTATCCTATTACTACGAGATCGGCACCTTCCAGTACAGAGTCTCCTTTGTTTACTTTTATCTCGGTAATCTTTCCATCGCGGTCAGCGTTAATGTTGTTTTCCATTTTCATGGCTTCCAGCACTAAGATTTTTTGTCCTCTTTTGACAGTGTCACCAACTTTACAGTCAACACTTAGAATAACACCTGGGAGTGGAGATTTAACTGCGCCGGGAGAAGACGATGTTGCCGGACGTGAAACCACGGGATCTCCGGAAGCTGTTGTCGGAGCCTGCGCTGCACGTTTGATTGTCACCATCTGCTTTTTGGCAGGTTTTTCCATTTTTACCTTATAAGGTGTACCGTTAACTTCTACTTCGGCAATATCATCGACAACCGAGTTAATGTGTACTTTGTATATATTGCCGTTAATAGTATATTTAAAACTTTTCATTCTGAATTTACTTTTAATAGATAATTACTTTCTTCTGGGCTCTTCACGCAAAGAATAGATCTTGGAACTCCATGGTGAATAGTTGCGTTTTACTTTCTGGATAGTAAGAACTGTGTTTTCCACGTCATGGGTATCTTCGCCGAATTCATAAAGAGCGGTGGCAATAGCTGCATATACTTCGCCGGAGACTTCAACAGTTGAAACTTCTCCGGATTTGGCTGCATTGCGTTTGCTGGCGGCAATTGCCCATTTACCGATTTGTTTGAACACCAAAAACAGAATCAACAATCCGAGGAATACAACTGCCATGGCTGTGATTGTCATACCGATACCCAATGAGTCGTTCCGTTGGAAATTTTCCAGTTTTTCGTTCGAGTCCAATGTTATGTTGTTCGTACTGGGAGTGACTTTGGGTAAAACAGCCCATGTGTCGCCGCCATCTAGAGTCAAACCATAGCTTATGTCGGCCTTTTGTCCGGCTGGAATAGTAATTTCATCAATCAAAGTTGTTCCGTCGGAATCGTATAAGGCGATATAATTATCTTTGTCCGGTTCCAATGTGAAGTTCGTGTGGAATGTACCACGTGAAGGCTCATTGTCAGCCCAGAAAAGAATGTGCTGTCGTGGAGGAACTTTGGTCAATACGTCTCCTTTCGGAATCATATACTTTTTAGGATTGTTCTTGTCGTTGGTCAGATAACATCCTCTTAAGTCTACAGTTCCGGCCGAATTGTTAAACAATTCAATCCAGGGATGACGTTTCCCGTAGTCGTCGACAAAATTGTCTTCGTTGACTACCAATACTTCATTTAGTTTCATGGATGTGGTCAACTGTGCTTTTGCTCCAAATACGCAGAGCAAAGCAAACAGTGCCAGAATCCCTATTTTCTTTTTCATCATATTCATGCGGTTTTAAGAATTACAGAGGAAGATTGTCGTGTTTCTTAGCCGGGTTCGACAGCTTCTTGGTCTGCAATTGTTGTAAAGCACGAATGATACGGAAACGGGTATTACGCGGTTCGATCACATCGTCGATATAACCGTATTGAGCTGCGTTGTACGGGTTTGCGAATGCCTTCTTGTATTCTGCTTCTTTTTCGGCTGTTGCTTTTGCAGGATCTTCGGATGCGGCAACTTCTTTTGCGAAGATAACTTCTACAGCACCGCTTGGGCCCATAACTGCGATTTCTGCTGTCGGCCATGCGTAGTTCATATCGCCACGCAGGTGTTTAGAACTCATTACGCAGTAAGCACCACCGTAAGATTTACGCAGTGTAACAGTGATTTTAGGCACAGTTGCTTCGCCGTAAGCGTAAAGCAATTTGGCTCCGTGAAGGATTACACCATTGTATTCTTGGCCTGTTCCCGGAAGGAATCCCGGTACGTCTACCAATGTTACCAAAGGAATGTTGAAAGCATCGCAGAAGCGGACAAAGCGGCCTGCCTTACGGGAAGCGTTGCTGTCCAGACAGCCTGCCATAACTTTCGGCTGGTTAGCTACGATACCAACAGACTGGCCGTTGAAACGTGCGAAACCAACAATAATATTTTTAGCATAATCAGCATGTACTTCCAGGAATTCGTTGTTGTCAACGATTGTGCCGATTACTTCATACATGTCATATGACTGGTTAGCGTTGTCAGGAATGATGTCGTTCAATACATCGTCCAAACGGTCGATCGGGTCTTTGCATTCGATCAGCGGAGTTTCTTCCAGGTTATTCTGCGGAAGGAAGCTGAGCAATTTGCGGATCAGTTGCAGACCTTCTTCTTCTGTGTCGACAGCGAAGTGGGCAACACCCGATTTTGTTGTGTGTACGCTTGCACCACCCAGTTGTTCTTGTGTTACGTCTTCACCGGTAACTGTTTTTACTACTTTCGGACCAGTCAGGAACATGTAGCTGGTACCACGTGTCATGATGTTAAAGTCAGTCAGCGCCGGAGAATAAACTGCGCCACCTGCACACGGACCGAAGATACCTGAAATCTGAGGTACAACACCGGATGCAAGGATATTACGCTGGAAGATTTCAGCATATCCTGCCAGGGCGTTAACGCCTTCCTGGATACGTGCTCCACCTGAGTCGTTCAAGCCGATGACAGGGGCACCCATCTTCATGGCCTGATCCATTACCTTACAAATCTTCATGGCCAGTGATTCTGACAAAGCTCCTCCGAATACGGTGAAGTCCTGTGCGAAGATGTAGACCAGACGGCCGTCGATCGTACCATATCCGGTTACGATACCATCACCCAGGAATTTTGTTTTTTCAATACCGAAGTTAGTACAACGGTGCTGAACGAACATATCAAACTCCTCGAAACTACCTTCGTCAAGCAACATGGCGATACGTTCGCGTGCTGTGTACTTGCCTTTCTTGTGCTGAGATTCGATTCTTTTTTCTCCACCACCTAAACGGGCTTGTTCGCGAAGAGCGATAAGCTCTTTTACTTTTTCAAGTTGGTTACTCATTGTATTTCTGATTTGTTGTTAGAAATGAAGTGTTTTTGTTATTTTTTACCCGGCATGCAAAGTTCTGTCAATACGCTGCATGTTGATTTCGGGTGAAGGAATGCAATGTTCAGACCTTCTGCACCACCGCGGGGAGCTTTGTCGATCAGTTTAACACCTTTTGATTCAGCTTCGTCCAATGCTGCCTGTACATCAGGTACAGCAAATGCGATATGGTGAATACCTTCGCCTTTCTTTTCTATGAATTTGGCGATAGTACTGTCTTCGCTGGTCGGTTCAAGTAATTCGATTTTTGTTTGGCCTACTTTAAAGAACGCAGTCTTTACTTTCTGGTCAGCAACTTCTTCGATGTTGTAGCATTTCATGCCTAAAACTTCTTCATAATATGGCAGACAAGCTTCGATGCTTTTTACTGCAATACCCAGATGTTCAATATGTGTAATTTCCATGTCAATAAGAATTTAATAATTGATAAATGCTTTTTGCTTTTGATGCAAAGGTACATTCTTTTTGAAGAATCAAGAAATATTTCATTAATTATTAAATGTAATAATGTGTCAATTTGCCAATAAAATAATGCGCCAATCGGAAAAACGACCGAGACGGTAGCTATTCCATTGGCGCATTGATAGGTTATAAGATTGACCGTTGTCTAAAAATCGACTATCAGTCGTGCATTGAGTTGTCGGCCTGTCAGGTAATTCGGTACAGCATATTGCTGGTTGTCGATGTTGGTGATCCAGTAATACGAACTGACATTTTTTATATCGAACAGGTTAAATACGTCCACTCCGATCCAGATGTTTTTCAGGTGACGGAAAAAGCCGCGGTCCATGATCGCATCGGTTCCTCCGGCCAGCTGGTAAGAGAAGCCGAGGTCGACACGTTTGTAGGCCGGCGTGCGGAAAGTACTCTTCACATCTTCGTATTTTGTGCGCGGTGCAATAAAAGGAAGTCCACCGGAGAGGACGCCTTTCAGATTGAGTTTTACACGCTTGTATCCGGGGAAATAATCCTGAAAGAATAATGATACGTTATATCCCTGGCTGTTGGGCATGGGAACGGTTACCATGTCGCGGATTGTTTGCTCTGCTTTCATAAACGAGAAACTGATCCATGAGTCGGTTCCGGGTACAAATTCACCGAAGAATTTAACATCGATACCCATTGCATGGCCTTTGGCACAGTTCTCTCCGTAGTACCGGATCTTTACGTTGTCGACGGTGTAAGGAATCAGGTCGTCCAGTTTCTTGTAATAGAGGTCGGCGCTGACTTTAAAGTTGCGGTCGGCTGCCCGGAACGTATAATCGCCACCGAGAATGAAATGGATGGAACGTTGCGATTTGATATCTTTGTTCAGTTCAATAATATCATTGCCTGCGGCATCCTGCACGGTAGTTCGTAATTCTTTATAGAACGGTGACTGGTAATAGATACCTGTCGCTGCACGGAAGGTCAGATTCTGATCGAAATTAGGGATAAAACCTAAAGAAACACGCGGGCTGAAAATGAATTCTTTGTTATAACTCCAGTAACTTCCGCGGATACCGCCGATGAGTGTGAACATACCTTGCTTGGTACGGAACTTGAAAACGTCCTGCAAATATCCCGATACCCGAGTAGTCGACAAATCATTGTCCGAATAAAGATTGGAGATCACGTTTACCCCGTTCCCCGTTTGAGGAAGTGAATAACCTGCCGAGTCGCGTTTTTCCCATTCGCTGATGCGGTCGTTTATCTTTTCCATCTGTACGGTAGTTCCCCATTTCAGCGTGTTGTTTTTGATCTTGCTGCTGCCGTAATGTCCCACATTCATGATGGTTGAACTTAAACGGTTGCGGGCATGCTCATGGTAGCGAGCTATTTCAAGGGCATTCTGGTTATTGTCGTTTTCTGTTGTAGCATCGCTCAGCCAGTATTCACCGGTGATGTCGTAGGTTTCTATTTCCTTGCTGGAGAAAGCGGATGCCTGAAGGCCTAGTTCTGTTTTCTCGTTCGGATTGTGTTTCAAGGTCAGTGCGCCGAAGATTGTCTGGAACTTATCCCGCTCGCGGCTGTTGGGGAAATAAACTTCAAACCGTTGGGCGTTTTCTACCGTACCGAAGTTTGTCTCCCGTTTATGCGGAGTGAATTTGAATGTGTTGGACGCCAGGTTTCCCAGAAAGTTTACTTCCCATTTCGGAGCTAACTGATAAGTCATGTATGATTGCAGATCGACGAAATCCGGTTGATATTCGGCGTCTGTATCCATTGTTTTTAGTAGCGAACGTCCTGTCTTATAACGAACACCGGTTATTTGTGTGAACTTGCCGATGGAACTGCCTACATAAGCGTTTGCCCCCAGTAAACTGGCGGAGGCCGATCCTTCAAATAACTTGGGTTTTTTATAGGTGATGTCAAGAACAGAACTCATTTTATCTCCGTACCGTGCTTCAAATCCTCCGGCTGCGAAGTTGACCGCTTCGGTCAGGTCGGGATTGATAAAGCTCAGACCTTCCTGCTGGCCGGAACGGATCAGTAACGGACGGAATACTTCCAGGCCGTTTACATATACTATGTTCTCATCGTAACTACCGCCGCGAACCGAATACTGGGAACTTAATTCGTTGCTGGATGAAACTCCGGCAAAAGTGACCACGAGGCTTTCAATGCTTCCGCCGGCAGGGTCGGGGAGGAGCTTGACACGGTCGGCGTCCAGTGTTTGTAATGTTCCGGTTTGTTTGCGGATGGCTGTTGCCATTACTTCCCCAAGTTCAATACTGGTGTAGTTCATCTGTACATTCAGCCGCATGTCCTGTTGCAGGCTAGGTAGAATACGTTCTGCCTTGTTATATCCCAGGCAAGAAAAAATAACCGCTACGGAATCGCCCGGCGACGTGGTGATCGAATAGTAACCCTTTTCATTGGTCATTGCCCCGTTCAGCGTATTCTTTATCTGAACAAGCACAAGTTCGAGCGGACTACCGTCGGCATCCCGAACATATCCCGTGATTTTAACATGCTTTTGTCCAAAAGCGCTGATTGAAACTAATATAAATAGCAGTGCAGCTATCGCACGAATCTTCATAATTAATAATGTTATAGCTTTACTAACGCGAAAAATGAAGGAAGCGTATATTCAGCGTGTAAAAAATCTTTATCTTTGTCCTGTTCAGAAATATCTTCCTCACAGAATGAAGATGATTAATTAACAGCTACAAAATAAGATAAAAATGGAGAGTTTTGCAACACTGATAAAGAATAGAAGAAGCACGCGTAAGTTTACCGACCAGTTGCTTTCACCTGAACAAGTCGAAATGATTTTAAAGGCTGCATTGATGGCACCCGCTTCCAAGCGTAAAAATCCTTGGCAGTTCGTTGTGGTGGAAGATAAGGAAATGTTGAAAAAACTGGCTGGTTGTAAGCCGGCCGGAGCTTCGTTTCTTGAAAGTTGTGCACTGGCTGTTGTGGTAATGGCGAATGTAATGGATAGTGATGTCTGGGTAGAAGACGCCTCGATCGCTTCTATCTATATGCAACTTCAGGCGGAAGATCTGGGGCTGGGCAGCTGTTGGTGTCAGATACGTAACCGGCAGACGGAAGATGATGCGGATGCCAATGTGTATGTCCGTAACCTGCTGGATATTCCTTATCAGCTGGAGGTGCTCTCGATTATCGGTTTCGGTTATAAGGACCAGGAACGCAAACCGTTTGATGAAGCTCATTTGCAATGGGAAAAGATTCACCTGGCACTTATAAAATGCCGGAAGAAAATAAGGAAGCATGAAAATAGTTTTTATCGGAGCCGGAAATCTGGCGACACGTTTGTCGCTCGCCATGCAACGGGTTGGTATGCAGATTGGTCAGGTGTACAGCCATACAGAGGCGAGTGCCCGTCAGTTGGCAACACGACTGGGGTGTCCGTGGACGAATGATTTATCCGCTTTGCAGGAAGATGGCGATCTGTATGTCTTTTCATTGAAGGATACTGTCTTATCGGATGTAATATCGAAGGTCAAACCGAATAACGGTATGTGGGTCCATACGGCAGGAAGTATGCCGATGAGCGTATTTGAAGGATATGCCCAACGTTTCGGAGTTCTTTATCCTTTGCAGACATTCAGTAAGGGGAGGAATGTGAATTTTGATGTGATTCCCATTTTTCTGGAAGCAAACACGGATAAGAATGCGGATTATCTGAAGAATATAGCCAGCGCCCTTTCTGAGAATGTTCGTTTCATGTCTTCGGAAAAACGCCGGAGTTTGCATCTGGCGGCTGTCTTTGCCTGTAATTTTACCAATCATATTTATACATTATCTTATAAGTTACTGGAAAACGAATCCATTCCGGCAGATGTCCTTTTGCCGCTTATTGATGAGACAGTATCGAAAATACATTCCATGCCGCCGGCTGTGGCTCAGACCGGGCCGGCAATCCGGTATGATGAAAATGTGATCAATAAACACCTGGCTATGCTGGACGATCCGGATATGCAAGCGATCTACCGGCTTCTCAGCCAAAGTATACATAAGGAGGCCCAAAATGAGTAGTATCAATTATGACCTGACAAAGATAAAAGCATTTGTGTTTGACGTAGACGGCGTGCTGTCGTGTGATGTGGTATCACTTCATCCCAACGGCGATCCGATGCGTACAGTCAACATCAAAGACGGTTATGCCTTGCAACTGGCTGTAAAGAAAGGTTACCAGGTCGGGATTATTACCGGTGGCTATACGGAGGCTGTGCAAATCCGTTTTTCCCGCTTGGGTATCGAACATATATATATGCGGAGTGCCGTAAAGATACACGATTTCAATGATTTCCTGCAAAAGACGGGATTGACACCTGAAGAAGTGATGTATGCCGGAGACGATATCCCCGACTATGATGTGATGAAGCGGGTAGGCTTGCCGGTTGCTCCGGCGGATGCAGCCCCGGAAATCAAGCAAATAGCGAAATATATATCCTTATGCAAAGGGGGCGAGGGTGTTGCCCGTGATGTGATAGAACAAACAATGAAAGCACAAGGCCATTGGATGAGCGCAGAAGCGTTCGGATGGTAATAAACAATGAAGAATTATGCTAGCTAACCTACAACATTACCGAATCGTGCTGGGATCTAACTCACCCCGGCGAAAAGAATTATTGGCCGGACTTGACCTCAAATTCGAGGTTGAAGTAATTCCCGGCATCGACGAATCATATCCTGATGACTTGATGGCAGACGAGATACCTGCTTATATCGCCCGTAAAAAGGCAGAAGCGTATCTGGAAAAAATGACGGATAACGAATTGCTCATTACGGCTGACACGATTGTTGTCACTTATGGGCAACCGGATCGTATCCTGGGCAAACCGGTCGACCGTGAGGAAGCAATCGAGATGCTTTGCCACCTGTCGGGCCATGTACATGAAGTCATCACCGGCGTTTGCCTGACAACAAAACAGAAAACGGTTTCTTTTTCTGTTTCTTCGGCAGTCGCCTTTTCCAAATTGGAAAAGGATGACATTATATATTATGTAGATAAATACCGTCCTTATGATAAAGCCGGCAGTTACGGGATACAGGAATGGATCGGTTACGTCGGGGTAGAAGCTATCAACGGCTCATTCTATAATGTAATGGGGTTGCCGGTGCAACGGCTGTATCAGGAATTGAAAAAGTTTTAAATAAAAAAATTACGACAATTCTTGCATAATATATTCGGAAACAGTACTTTTGCAGTCTGAAATTCCGCAGAGGGTAAACAAGTGATATGGAATATGTATCCACCCCCGGGACATAACCTGTTTAAATATAAAAAGACAGATGTACGTAATCGTAGAAATTAACGGACAACAGTTCAAAGCTGAAGAAGGTAAGAAATTGTTCGTTCATCACATTCAAAACGCAGAAAGCGGTGCTGTTGTTGAGTTTGACAAAGTATTGTTGGTTGACAACAATGGTGATGTAAAAGTAGGTGTTCCTACAGTAGAAGGCGCAAAGGTAGTATGTGAAGTACTGTCTCCGCTGGTAAAAGGTGATAAAGTGCTGATCTTCCACAAGAAGAGAAGAAAAGGTTATCGTAAACTGAACGGTCACCGTCAGCAGTTCACTGAAGTGAGTATTAAAGAAATTGTTGCTTAACGTTTAAAGGAGAAAAGAAGAAATGGCACATAAGAAAGGTGTGGGTAGTTCTAAGAACGGCCGTGAATCACAAAGTAAAAGATTAGGTGTTAAGCTTTTTGGTGGTGAAGTTGCTAAAGCTGGTAACATTTTGGTTCGCCAGAGAGGTACAGTTCATCATCCGGGTGAAAACGTTGGTATCGGTAAAGATCATACGTTGTACGCTTTGAAAGATGGTGTTGTTACTTTCCGTAGAGGTAAAGAAAACCGTTCTTTCGTTTCTATTAAAGAGATTGTAGCAGAAGCATAATCGTTTTTGTTCAATAAAGAATAGGGAAAGCGGAATGTCTGAAAAGATGTTCCGCTTTTTGTATTTGGGAGATTTTGTTTTGAATACAGTAGTGAGATGGGAAAGGAAATCAAATATTTAGTAATGGCTATTTTGTTGATAGGCATGGCATTACTGTTGGGAGGAGGATACGGACTATACTCTATCCGGCAGGCTGAAAAGGAGTATGAATCGACGGTCGGTATTGTTAAGCGTGTGGATTATAAAAGGGTGCACAGGCACCGGAAAGTGTTGACCAAATGTGAGATATTGTTGAGATATGATACTCATCGGTATGGTGAGTTGAGTGTTTTGAAAGAACCTATTCTTCCTTTGTGGGGGAAGGGAGATGAAGTCCGGATCCTTTATCATCCGGAACGGCCCCGGGAGGTCCGGTTTCCGGTTTGTGAGAAATGGCTGTGGAGTATTCTGCTTGTGGGCGGGGGCGTTTGTGTAGGTGGCGGATTGGCTTTGAGAAGTAAAAATGTGTAAGAACTATTTTAAATATAGCAATATGTACGACGATAAATATAACTTTTGTGAAAACGCACCCGGTGATTTCAGTTTTTGTCTGAACGCAGACTGTGCTTCGGCTGGCGAATGCCTTAGAGGATTGGCTGCCCGCGACCTGACAGAGAAGATGGTTGTTGTGTCTGTTATAAATCCGCTGTTGGTTGATTCCATGGGTGCTTCGTCTTGCCGTTTCTTTCGCAAGGCGGAGAAGGTGCGAGTGGCTTACGGATTCAAACGAGCATTGGCGAAAGTGGAGTCAGGGAAAGTTCGCATGGTACGTTCCTTTATGTGCGGCATAGTGTGTCAGCGCGACTATTATTATCTGTTGCGTGGGGATAAGCCTCTCTATCCGCATATGCAGAAGAAAGTCATTGAGATCTTGATACGATGTGGACTGGAAGAGCCTATTGAGTTCGATCGTTACGAATGGCATTATGAATGGAATAAACTGTAATCTGTTTTGCATCCAACTGCTTATACAATTGCATTCGGTAGTGCAAACTATTGCATTCAGTGGTGCAAATGTTTGCATTAACTAATGCAAATCCTTGCATTCTATTGTGCAAAGACGTCAAGATAGTATGGAAAAACTGAAAAGAAGCCGGAAAGGGAAGTGGATGGTTCCGGTTTTATGATGGTTGTTTTTTATTATTGTGATAAATTTAAATATAGTCTGGAGGAAAATTCCTAATTTTGCAAAGGATTAGAGTAGATCTATCCAATGATAAAATAGCAAAGATATTGTAAGAGACATTTCCTTTTATTCCGGTCTGTGAAATCTGGTAAATTTTGTGACTACAGGATAAGGCTAATGGTTCTTATGTTATTTACGTGGGCTGTTGCTTATTAATGTAGTCAGGGCTTACCAGAGCCTCACAGACATAGTAGCAACAGTGCCACGTTTTTTCTTTGATAACATTAAATAAATTATGATAAACGACCAACTGTTTCTGAAAAGAGAAATATTACAGAAAGAAGAGGAAAGACACCGGTTGACGTATCTTGGTGTCATTGATAATTTCGAGAAGGCTGTTGACACTATGTTGTTTCAATATAATGAGTCTTGCTTTACGAAAACCGGTTTCTTGGATTATTTTTATACTAAAGTTGTTGGATATTCCAATTTTATAGCTACACAGAAAACTTCAAACATCAAGCTAAAGATGCATTTGTTTTATTTCTCCAATATGTATTTAAAACGTAAGAAAGATAAAATGCAGGCACTATTGGACAAAGAACTGGCATATAATAAAATATCTATCGGTTATTTTTTTCCGTTGGATGTATTTGAAGAATATTATGCACTATTTTGTTCATGTTCCCGAATATTCAATACTCCGACATTTGTCAATGAGTTTTTTCAAGAATATATTGATAACCAATATCCTCTATCCATTCAACAATATTTGCAGTACCTGAGAAAAAATATATCTTCTTTTTGGAGTGTCACTTGTTCTTATGTAAAAGAAATCATCGAAATAGCAGCTCGGCATCTTCTGTTTGTTTCGTTGCCCAAAGAACAAACCGATTTGATCAAAGATGCGGCTTGGAGCGACACATATGAGATTTTGCAAAACAAATTGCAGACAGACAATACTCTTTTCTTCAAAAGCGGAACTGATTTTAGAAATTATGTTGTCCAAATATGCAATTACCGCCTACAAAATCAACGACTTAAATATACGTCTAAAGAAGAATCGATAGAGCTTTATCCTTATTTGGAATTAGAAGAAGACGAGCAATCGGATAATCTCGAAAGTTCATGGCTGGACATAGACATTCACAATTCCTATGAAGTCGCTTACGCAATATCAATCATACTATTGAATTCAGAACATCCTCTTTATAAAAAACTAACGCAAGGAATAGAAGATAAAGTGGATATTTTATTACGAAAAGTTATAGAAGGGCAAAGTTATAACCACATAGTAGAAGCCAAGTATAATCTTCTTCCTGGGTCTTCTAATTTTGTCAAGACAGTAACGAAAACAAGAAAAGAATACGAACGGGTCAGGAAAACATTACAAGAACGTTTTATTAACATAAAAAAAGAACAAGAAAAATGTCACATTTGATTTCAGGATCAGATAATAGAGAAAAAACATATCATGGATAACCAAAATATATGCAACAAAATGCAAGTAGAACGGTACCTCTTGAACCAAATGGAGCAAGAAGAAGAAACACATTTTCAAGAGCATCTGACACAATGTGAATCATGTCGGGATTATCTGACTAAAATTCGGGTTGTAGCAACAATTGTAGAAGAAAACGATTTACAGGATATACCGGATTCTACTTCCAGAAGGAAGAAAATACAAATGTGGCGCTGGTCATCAGTTGCAGCTTGTATTTTATTTGTGATCAGTATTTCTGCTTTTTGGCATACAAGACAACAGAAAACAGATGAAGTATTATATCCGACTTCCATCGAATATCGGAATCGTGCATCCGGTAATCATGCCTTTGTCAAATTATTATATCCTGACCAAGATTCGATTTGTATACCCTTTTGCCAACCGGTCTTGTTCAAATGGGATTCTCCATGCATGTATCAATTAAAAGCACAATACAAAGATACTATCTTGTTAGATGTCAAAGGAAATGGATTGGAATATTCTTTATCTACCGAGGCATTTGCTTTTTATCCATATATAACCTGGGATCTGAAAGTTGACGAACAATCTTATTCCGGACAAATCATTTTTTCTAACAATTAAAAAGAATCATGAAGCGCTTTATCTTTATTCTACTATCTAATTTGTTTTTTCTATCTGTGATAAATGCACAACAGGTAACGAATCTTACGGCTACAGCTAACAATGACACAATTCAAGTTAGTTGTACGTTAGAAACTGATGTTCTCTGCTCTTTGCAATTGCAATATTCCGAAAACAACGGGCTTACCTGGAATGATTGCAAGACCATACAGGGGGATATCTCCGACCAGGCAAGCGGAGAAAAAAACATTTATTGGAACTGTTTGAAAGATAATGTGCTAATGGGAAATTTCATTTTCAAAATCATTCTTCATACAACTTCGATTTCGACAGTTCCTCAAAAGGAGAAAGAACCTCTTGAAAACGCTGTACCTAAACCAACACAACAGGTGGAAAAGCAACAATCCGCAGGTCATTTTATGATCCTGCCAGGATGTTCTTTTGGTAATACATTATCTTATTCATTTATGGCCGGATATATGAAAAAATGGGGTGGCTATGTCAAGATTAAGTCTTCGTTTGGAAGCAAAGATAAAAATGCAACAAAAGGAGATGTGGAAGATGCCTTCTTTAACGGCAATTCGAAAAAAGGACGCTTTTCCGTATATGCCGGAACGGTTGGGCAACTTCATCCAAACATTTGTATGTATGCCGGAATTGGATATGGTAACAAATGGTTGCAATGGGAAACGGTCAATAGCGAACAGATTGAAATCGCAAGTGGAACGTATTCCGGTATCGATCCGGAAATAGGAGTATTGTTTAAAATAAAAATGTTCACTCTGGGTGGCGGATTTAACTGCCTGATTGGACAAGGACATAAAAACGGAGAAGGAAATATTTCAGTAGGTGTCATATTTTAAAAGTTCAACAAGATGAAACAGATTCTATACATATTCAGTGTACTATTTTTATTGGGTTGTGAAAAAGAACTTCAACCGGTACAAATAGCAGTCTCAACCGGTGACGCAACTAATATTACGACTAATAGTGCTTCCATCCAAGTCGGTATGGATAAAAATGATCTTATTAATGAAATAGGTGTTTTTTGCAGTACAGATTCTTTATTCAATTCCAATACGGTAAACAAAAGTTCCACTCAAACAATTACTGGAACTCATTTTAATTTCCAGTTATCTAACTTATCTGATGGGACCAAATACTTTTATAAAGCTTACGCATCCGGAAAATCGAACAGTATTTATGGGATAACGAAGTCATTTACGACCGAGCAACTACAATTATCAACTTCTATCAATAATATCGAAGCAGGTGATCTGGAAAATACATACAGTGTAAAGATTAACAGTAACACAGATTGGCATGCATCCTCCAACCAAAATTGGTGTGAAGTTTCCCCAAACACAGGGACGACCAATAGCACTATCAATATTCTGTTGAAAGCAAACACAACAACATCCGCAAGACAAGCTATAGTAACCGTTACTGCCGGAAACAAAGAACAGAAAATAACAATCAATCAAAAAGGTTGTCATGAAAACTTAGCGGTTTCTTCCAATTATTTCTCGGTCAGCCCGGAAAATAAATCTTATAATTTCGTCATTTATACGAATTTGTCATGGGAGGCATCTTCCGACCAATCTTGGTGTGTTTTATCTTCTTCATCTGGAAATGGTGAAAATACTCTATCTTTCACTGTTTCGGAAAATACAACCGGCTTGGAAAGAAAAGCGGTCGTAAAAGTCAAATCCGGCTCCTTGACCCAAGAAATTACGATCATCCAACAGAGCAAGTCTGCAACATTGTCTGTTTCAACAAATATTTTTTCTGTCAATGCAGATAGAAACACCTACAATTTCTCAATCACAAGCAATCTCGATTGGACTATCACTTCCGATCAGTCTTGGTGTACCCCTTCCATTGCAGCTGGTTCTAATAATCAAACTGTTTCTTTTGTGGTTTCAGAAAATACATCTACACAAGAAAGGATGGCTATGATTTCAGTAAAAGCCGGAACACTGCTTCAACAAATAACAGTGACACAAACAGGAACCAATCAAACATTGGCTGTTTCTAAAAATTCTTTTCTTTTTGGTTCAGAAATAGGGCAAGGAGAATTTACTATTAGCAGTAATACCAATTGGAACATCTCGTCTGACAAATCCTGGTGCAGTGTTGCTACCACATCAGGTTCCAACAATAAAACGGTCTCATTTTCAATTACAGAAAATACATCGACACAAAGACGAACTGCTATTATCACTATAAATACGAGTTCATCCTCTATCCAAATTGTAGTGACTCAGGAAGGAAAAACCGAAGTGCTTCCTAATCTATCCGTTTCTCCGGGATCTATATCGGTGACAGCAAGCGAACAGACATCAAGCTTTGATATCACAAGCAACTCAAATTGGACAATAGCCTCCAATCAAACTTGGTGTACACCTTCGGTTACATCTGGAAATGGAGATAAAACGATTACTTGTTCTGTTTCTGCCAATACATCGTCACAATCAAGAACGGCGACTGTGACAATTACGACTGGTAATCTATCAAGGACGGTTACAGTTTTGCAAGAGGGGAAAGATGTTGTGATTGTAAATATACCGGATGCTAATTTTAAAGCGTGTTTAGTTGAGAATTTCGATTACGATAAAGATGGTGAAATATCAGAAAAAGAAGCAAGTAGTACAGGTGTTATACATTGTGAAAATAAAAATATTTATTCTTTAGAAGGCATTCAGTATTTTACATCTTTGGCATTATTATATTGTGAAGGTAATAATTTATCAGAAATTAACATAAGTAA
>NZ_QSDP01000264.1:0-575 GCF_003463685.1 Parabacteroides sp. AM58-2XD | reverse complement strand
GTAGTTTTTCATAGTTTTCCATCCAGACATCATCGATAGTCCAGATAAAACCTTCGGCATCCATCCGGGCGATGCGTTCAGCCGAAAGTAAACCTTGTTTCCGGTTCTTGCGCTGGGTGTTACACCAGCTGCCGGCTTTGCTTCATTGCTTTTGGGCCAGCGGTTGTGTTTTTTGTAGTAGGCAAGTACCTGCTGCCAGTTCTCCGTCCAGAGCGAATCCAGATCCTGTTCCCACCAGAAGCCGATCGAATCGAGCAACCGGATTCTTTCATTGGAAAGGAGACCTTTCTTTCGTGCCTGCCGTTGGGTGTTGCACCAGGTATTCAGTTTGTTTTCACCGCGTTTGGGGCAACGGTGTTCTACGGACATAAATGCTTTCAGTTCTTCAAAGCAGTTCATCCAGCGGCTGTCCTGCACCTCCCATTCGAAACCGATTCGGTCCAGTTGCGAGATATAATCTTCCGACAACGTCCCTTTCTTCCGGGCAATCCGCTGGGTGTTGCACCAGTTTCCCAGCTTCCCTTCGGCTGCCTGCGGCCAGCGTCCTTCACGCTCCTTATATTCGATCAAACGTT
>NZ_QSDP01000263.1:0-578 GCF_003463685.1 Parabacteroides sp. AM58-2XD | reverse complement strand
TGTCCGGGTTCAAAACAGATCACAGTTGTTGCATGGGCAGGTCTTTCTTCCGATAGCGAAAATATCAGCGCCATGAGCAAAGCGAATATTATTTCTGACCTACAGGTTAGCCTGAAGCAGAACAACGGCGTTGCAGCCGCTTTACCGGGAGATTTATTCTACGGACAGGTTACTTTAAAGAGCACTTCCACCAAGGCGAGTGCTGAAACTTTAAAGATCGAACGCAAAGTGTCTTCTATTTCTCTGATCACAAAAGGCGTTATTAAAGTCCTTGACTCCAGAGAAGGTAATTTTTATTATAAAGTAAAGAAAACAAAAGCTTCTTTTGATCACAACGGTGAATTGACAGGTGAAGAAATTGAATATATCATCCCCGCAACCATGGATGCAAAAGGTAATGTTATTGCTGACAACACAGCTATTTTACCAGCTTCCGACGTGACTATAGAGCTTTACAAAGACGATAACATGATCCTTTCTTCAAAAAATGTCAAAAATTCAGAGAAAGTGTCTGTAAACGAAGGAGAACAGTCAGAAATTACTTTTGACCTCTCAAAAAATAATTGCAATATTGTTGT
>NZ_QSDP01000262.1:0-608 GCF_003463685.1 Parabacteroides sp. AM58-2XD | reverse complement strand
ATACGTCCCGAAGAGATGCTCGATACGGTAGAGGTCTATTTCAAGGGAAACCTGTTCCATGAACTGTCTTTGTCTATGGCTTGGTATTATAAGATACTGCCTGTTCCTGTCCTGGTGCAGAGCGTATTCGATCTGAATAACCAACTGGATAAGGTACAGCGTATGCTGAACAGGAGTGACTGTACTTTAGAAAGGCGCAAGCATATTCAAGACAAGATAGACTTTGCCCGTCTCGACTTTCGCGGCTCGTTGAGTGCATCGGAACTGATCCGGCGTTATCTTCCGAAAGAGGTAAAGAAAATGCTTGTCTTCTGTAAAGACAAGGAAGATCTTCAGCATATGATTCCCGAAGTATCGAACTGGCTCGGGCAGGCTGGCTTTGAAACGGAAACATTTGAGATCCATAACGGACTCAGTAATCGGGAAAATGAAAAGACATTGCGTCGTTTTCGTAAGGAAACAGGAAAACTGCATGTCCTTTTCTCTATAAATATGTTGATCGAAGGATTGCATGTGGAAGGAGTAGATGCTGCCATGTTCCTGCGTCGGACGGAATCTTATGTGGTAGCTTTGCAGCAGTTGGGCCGTTGCCTGAAAGCCGGTTCGGA
>NZ_QSDP01000261.1:0-613 GCF_003463685.1 Parabacteroides sp. AM58-2XD | reverse complement strand
TTACTATCAAGATATATTTTATACATTAAAATATGTAAAAGATGATAGATACACTAGATTTGATTTTAAGACAATACGAATATCCTGAAGTATCTTTTTTAGAAGAGGTACCACAGTATTTAACCACAGTAATATCTGATGGGATAAATTATGAAACAAACAGTCGTAAAGTTGTAGGATTATATAAAAACTACACTATAACAATTACTTCAAAAAGAATATGTATTAACAAAGGAAGCCTATGCAAATACGTCCATGGAGATAATGTAGCACACATATTATCAAGAGAAGATATTAAAAACGCTATTAATGATCTTAGTCTAGTTCTAAATCTACCTATAAACAAAGCGAGTGTTTGCAGAGTTGACATTGGAGCAAATATACAAGTAGACAATCCCATTGCTACATACTTAAATCGGTTTAGCAAATACAAGTATACCCAACCATCAACAATGAAACACGGAATAAACTTTAAGGCAACAAATATAGAATTAGCTTTTTTATGACAAGAATAAAGAAGCATAATACAGAACAACAATATCCATATCTTTTTAAGGTATGAAATAAGGATTCATAACCCTAAAAAAGTATTTAAAAAAACTCCTTTTTAGCT
>NZ_QSDP01000260.1:0-616 GCF_003463685.1 Parabacteroides sp. AM58-2XD | reverse complement strand
CCACATCGGTGCGCCAACTCTGAAATTCAGGCAGACTAAAGTTCAACAGGTAGATGCCATATACCGGAAGCAAGCTATACTTCCAGTCAGCTCCGCTCTCTCCCTGACGGGAGATCATTCGACAAATGTAATAAAATCCGCGGTTAAAGAAATAATGTTGGGGAGAATTCTGCATTTCAAGTACAAATTTGCTCCCATCCACATCTTCACAAAGGAGATCGAAGATCACCGTACGCTGTTCTATTACTTCCGGTTGGATTTCTTTATCGAGATAGGTCAGGTCTTTCACCTGACGTTCGCCCTCGAGCGTGGCATTAATAAAATCGATTGCTACTTGCTTTTCACCGAAAACGGTCTTGAAGCCCTTGTCGAGCATGATGTTCACATACTTTTCCATAAGTCAATAGTTTTAGTTGTTTTATTACCCGATAATAGGTAACAGGACAAATGTAGGAAATATTTTATTTAATCCAACCGCAGAAGAAGATTATTTGATTCAAATGATAGAAATAATTGAGCTATCTGCTAATTATAGGATGAACCAATTAGTGACAGTGTCTTCAGGCTGTAGGCCTGTAACAAATTAGCCCAGGGTTCGAACCTGGCTGGTTTGTTA